>NZ_PGDQ01000022.1 GCF_003073135.1 Euzebya rosea | reverse complement strand
GCACGGGAAGCCTCCTGATGAACTTGCTGCTTTGGACAGCTGCAAGCCTCAGGGGGCTTCACCCATTCACCGTCGAACCTCCACCAGACCCCCCTTCACGACGAAGACCCGGGTAACCCCTCACCCCAGCCGGAAGTCGACCACCCGGTCCGTGGCGCACGCGTCGTTCATGGGCCGGGTGGGCCGTCGCAGGAACTCCGCGACGATGGCGATGGTGCAGTTGTCGACGTCGTGGACCCGGTGACCCGCGCCGTCGACCTGCACCACCTGCCCCCGCGGCATGCGCGCGGCCACGGCCGCCCCCCACGACGGGGGGCTGAGGGGATCGAACTCGCCCGTCAGCACGAGGGTCGGCACGTCGCGGGCGATGGGGTTGCCGGCCTCGGGCCCCGCCGGGGTGACATCCCAGATGCCGCAGGCGACCCGCACGGCGGTGACGTCCTCGGCCACCGCAAGCCCGACCGGTCCGAGCCCGTCGAGGTCCGGCCCGTTGCCCGCCAGCGGCAGCTCGTCGGCGCAGTCACTGGACAGCAACACGCCCTCGGCGAAGGGTGAGTCCGGCACGGTCGCACCGCCCACCGCAGCCTCCTGCAGCCGGACCATCGCCTCCGCAGGGTCCTCCACCGCAACCGACAGCGCCGCGGGGACGGCGGCAGGCCCGTCGGCCCCGCGCATCGCGGCCACGACGGCGCGCACGAGGTCGGTGCCGCTGACACCGGGTTCGGTGTCGACACCGCTGGAGGGACGGTCGAGGTCGCGGACCAGCTGGTCGGTCGGTTCGCGCAGCTCGCCGAACGCGGCCGCGCACGCGGGCGTCTGTGCGCACTCGTCGAACAGCCGGTTCAGCGCCGCCTGGGCGTTCGCCGGCCGTTCGGCGTACGCATCGACCTCCGGCGGCAACGGCGAGTCGAGCACGAGGGACTGCAGTCCCTCGGGACGATCGCGCAGGGTGGTCAGGGCCACCCGGGCGCCGTGGCCGATGCCGAGCAGGTGGTAGCGGTCCAGCCCCAGGGCCGCGGTGACGTCCACCAGGTCAGCGGCCATCGTGCGCGTCCGGTGGGCGTCGAGGTCGATGCCGAGGTCCACGAGCTCCCTGCGGCAGTCCTGCACCAGGTCCGGGGGCAGCGCACCCGGCGCAGGCGGCACACCGCAGTCCAGGGACGGGAAGGAACGGCCGGCGCCCCTGCCGTCGAGGAGGACGACCTCTCGGTCCGCACGCAACGGCGAGGAGGCCCATGCGAGCAGCTCCACGGTCATGGCGTCCCCCGGACCGTCGGCGAGGACGACCAGGGGGGCACCGAACGGACCCTCCTCGCGGGGTGTCGTGACCGACAGCCGCGCCCAGGCCAGCTCGACCACCGGGCCCGAGGGGTCCTCGCGCCGTTCGGGGACGACCACGACCCCACAGTCGACCCCCTCCAGCAGGCTCGGGGCGGGCGTCGCGGCCTCGCTGGACAGGGGCTCGAGGGCGCAGGTCGTGCCGATCAGCTCGGGCTGCGCCAGCGTCCCGTCCGCCGTGTCGTCGGCGTCCTCGACGACCGACGGGCTCGGCACGACCGCCCCCTCGATGTCCCCCGCGGGCACACAAGCGGTGGCGAGCAGCAGCAGCACGGCCATCCAGCGCACAGGCGCATGATCGCACGTCGACCTATGACGGTCGGTACCACACCGATCGACCCAGCGTGACCCGACGGAACGGCGAGTCGGTGCCCACCGTCGTCTCGGATCCGCCGAGCGCCAGGTAGCCGTCGTCGGACAACCGCTCGCGGACACCCAGCAGGACCCGGCGGGTGATGTCGGGGTCGAAGTAGATCAGCACGTTGCGAAGGAAGACGAGGTCGCACCGTGGGACAACGTCCCAGGACCCGACGAGGTTGTGCCGTTCGAACCGGACCAGGCTGCGCAGCCGGGAACTGGCCTGCCAGCCGTCACCAGTGGGGACGAAGTGCCGCTCCCTGAGCACCGACGGCAGGCCCCGCTCGACCTCGACCTCGGAGAAGATGCCGTGCCGTCCGCGTTCCACCATGGAGGGCGACACGTCCGTGGCCAGCAGGTGGACGTCCCACCTGGCCAGCTCGGGGAACTGGTCCAGCAGGATCATCGCGATGGTGTAGGGCTCCTGCCCGGAGGATGCCGCGGCGCACCAGATGGTCAGCGTGCGCTCGTGCCGTCGACGCTCGATCAGGTCGGGCAGGACGTGGTCCTTGAGGCCGACGAAGGGGTGGACGTCGCGGAAGAACGAGGTCTCGTTGATCGTGAGCGCGTCCACGACCAGGGCGACGAGGGCCGCCGACGGTCCCGCACGGAGGCGGGCGAGGAGTGCGTCGAGGCCGTCGAGGCCCGCGGCCTCGACGACCGGCCGCAGCCGTGCGGCGACCAGGAACTCCTTGCCGTCGGCAAGGGCGATCCCCGCATGCTTGCGCAGGACGCGACGGACCACCTCGATGTCCGCCGCACGCAGCGCCGATCCGACGAGGACCGTCATCGGCTGACCCCAGCAGGGCGGGCCCCGACGGTCAGCGGGCGCGGCTCGGAGGTGTCGGTGACGCGGCCGATGGTCGTGGCGATGTCCCGCAGCGGCAGGACCTGCTCGGCAAGGCCGGCCCGATGGACGGCGCCGGGCATGCCCCACACGACGCTGCTGGCCTCGTCCTGGCAGATGACCATCCCACCGGCCTGCTGGACCCGTCGTGCACCATCGAGGCCGTCGATGCCCATCCCGGTCAGGACCACACCGATGACCCGACGGTCGAAGATGTCCACCGCCGAGGCGAACATCGGGTCGGCGGCGGGCTTGCAGGACTGGACGGGGGGGCCGTCGTCGAGGGCGAGCACGACCCGACCGTCATCGGCCGCACGGAGGAGCATGTGGGAGCCGCCCGGTGCCAGCCAGACCTCCCCGGGGCCGGGCCGGGCACCGTCGTAGCCCTCCCTGACCCGGATGCCCGACTGGCCGTCGAGGCGTTCCGCCAGCAGCCGCGTGAACAGCGGCGGCATGTGCTGGGTCACGAGGACGGGCACGTGGAGGGTCGGGGACAGGAGCGGGACGAGGGTCTGGAGGGCGTCGGGTCCTCCCGTGCTGACCGCAACCACCACGACCTGGGGCCTGAAGAACATGCGCGGTGTCGGACGGGATCGGCCGCTGGCCATCGGGGACGGCGACGATGCACCAGCAGCCGCCGCCGTGACGGGCACGGCAGGCGATGGAGGACGCATCGTGGTGACACGGGACGGAGGTGCGGCGACGGCAGCGGTCGGCGGCGTGCGGCGCGCCCTGCGGCGGTCCACCAGCGCCTTGATCCGCGGGGTCAGCTCGGCCATGACCTGCTCGGCGGTCTGTGCGAACGACCCGGTGTTGGACGGTTTGGTGACGTAGTCGTCGGCTCCCTTGGTCAGGGCGTCGAGTGTTGCGGTCGCGCCCCGGGCCGTGAGCGTGGAGAACATGATGACCGGCAGATCGGGGTGCCGTCGCTTGAGGTGCTCCAGCGTCTCCAGCCCGTCCATGACCGGCATCTCGATGTCGAGGACCACGAGGTCCGGTGCCTCCCGCTCCACCGCGGTCAGCGCCTCGCGACCGTTGGCTGCCTCACCTGCCACGACCACACCCGGGTCCAGCTGGATGATCTTGTGCAGCAGGCGGCGGATCAGCGAGGAGTCGTCGACGAGCAACACGCGGTACGGGTCCGGTGCAGTCGTCACGGTGTCTCCTTGCAGGTTCACAGCGCCGTCTCGGCCGCAGGGATGGGACAACCAGCATCGGCGGCGGACCGTCGCTCCTGAGCACATTCGCTGACTCCTCGTTCGGCTAAGTCCATGCGTGTCGTGGCCGATCGGGGCAGTGCACGCCACACCGTCGGCTCGACCGCTGGTCGCGGCCTCACCGTCAACGAGCAGTCGTCCAGGAGGACTCCCCCCATGAAGTCAGTGTTCACCCGCCTCGGCGGACTCTCGCTGCGTGCGCAGCTCCGGCTCCTCGCCGGCCTGCTCATCGTCGCCGGACTGGCCACCACCGTCGCGGCCGAGGTCGGCGCACAGCACAGCGCCGACAGCTTCGAGACCGTCGCCGAGATCACCGCGCCGGCCACCACCCTGCTGATCAGCACCGACCGCGACGCCTACCAGGCCCAGCTCGCCGTGACCTACTTCGCGATGCTGAAGGACAGCTCGCTCGAGGCCGAGCTGACGCCGCAGGCCCTGGCGGACTTCGAGGAGAACGCCGCGCAGACGCTCAGCCGGTTCGAGGAGTACCAGGCCGTCGCCTTCGGCACCGACGCCGAGGTCGCCGAATGGACCCCGTACCTGGCCGCCAGGCAGGCCTGGCTCGACGCCGCCCAGACCGTGCTCGACGCGCCCGACGGCCCCACGGCCGAAGCAGCCCTCCCCCAGGTGGGCGAGCTGTTCACCGCCATGCGTGATCGGCTCGACGCGATCCAGGAAGGTGTCTACGAACCGATCGTCGCCGACCTGGCGGACGTCCAAGCCGCCCAGCGCGCCGACAACCAGCGGCTGCTGGCCGTCGCCATCGTGGTCTTCGTCCTCACCGGCATCGCCGTCTCCTGGTTCCTGAGCAACGCGATCAGCCGTCGTGTGGCCAAGAACTCCCGTTCGGTGCAGGGTGCGACCCAGGAGCTGGTCACCGTCAGCGACGTGCTGTCCAGCACCGCCGAGGAGACGTCCGGCCTTGCCGGCGTCAGCGCCACCAGCGCCGAGGAGCTGTCGGGGCACATGCACAGCCTCGCGGCCGCCGTGGAGGAGATGGGTGTCTCCATCGGAGAGATCAGCCGGTCCACGACCGAGGTCAACGGCATCTCCGCCAACTCCGTCGAGCTGGTCGGCAACGCCCTGGACCGCGTCGGCGTGCTGGACGAGTCCTCCAAGCAGATCGGCAAGGTCGCCGAGGTCGTCACCGCGATCGCCGAGCAGACCAACCTCCTCGCCCTCAACGCCACCATCGAGGCAGCACGTGCAGGCGAGGCCGGCAAGGGCTTCGCGGTGGTCGCCAACGAGGTCAAGGAGCTGGCCAACGAGACCGCGCGGGCGACCGGCGAGATCAGCGCGCTGATCGATCGCATCCAGGACGACTCCCGCGAGGTCGGCACGGCCATCAACGGCATCCACGACACCATCGAGAAGGTCAGCGCCCTGCAGGCCTCCGTCGCCTCGGCCGTGGAGGAGCAGTCCATCACGACCAACGAGATCGGCCGCACCGTCGGCTACGTGTCGGACCGCGCGACCGCCATCACCAGCTCGGTTCGCTCCGTCGCCGATTCCGCTCGTCGGTCCGCCCGGCTGGCCGAGACGACGCGGAGCACCTCCGACGTGCTGCGCGATGTCTCCTCGTCGCTCAACCAGCTGATCGGCGGCGGCCAGCCCGTCACGACCGCCCGGGTCGAACCCGCCCCGACCCCAGCCCCGGTCGTCCCAGCGGAGGACCACGAACGACGGACCCTGGAGGCCATGGAGGCCGAGCTGGCAGAGGCCCTCGACAGCTTCACCGGCCTCGCCCCGACCAGCGGATCGGCCAACCGGGTCAACGGGCACGGCGGCTCGAACGGGCACGACTGAGCAAGCCCCCGCCGGACAACACCAACGCCGGGCCTCGACATCGGGATCATCCGACGTCGGGGCCCGGCGTTCGTTGTCTGGCGTCACGGCGTCCCGTGACCGAAGCGGAGGCGGAGGGATTCGAACCCTCGATGGGGGTTAACCCAAACTTCATTAGCAGTGAAGCGCACTAGACCTGGCTATGCGACGCCTCCAAGTGGAGCGGGGAGTGTACCGGTGTCGGCCACGAGGCGAAACCTGACGGTTCCCGCGGCGACTGCCCAACCGATCAGGAACTTCGTTCAAGTCGTGCCCACGACGTGTCGATGAAGAGCGGTACGGATCCGCCACGGACGGCGGACGTCGGTCAGGAAGGTGGCACGGATGCAGATCGGCAGCGGCACGTTCGGCGTGCGCAGCGCCACCGCGTACCAGTTCACCCGTCGCACCCCTCAGCAGGTCGCCCCCAGCGACGACACCCTGCGCACCCAGCTCCGTCGCGTCGACGAGGAGATCGAGGACCTCCGGGCGCTGTTGCAGAAGACCCGTACCCGTGGCGCTCGCGCGTCCGCAGCGACCATCCGCGGCACGAACCCGGTCATGCAGGCCACCGGCGACAGCGCAACCCTCCGCTCGCGCGTCGAGGTCAACACCGAGGCCACCCAGCTGTCGACGAGGACCCCCCAGTGGTCGGCGCCCACCGGACGCGACGTGACGATACGGGGACTGTGGGAGGGCACCACCGACGAGGTCCTGACCTTCACCGTCACCAGCAACGACGGCCGGTCGATCGACGTGACCGACGCCAACGGCGACCGGGTCGACAGGTTCAAGCTGCATCCCGACTCCACGCGCGACCGCACCATGAAGGTGCTGAACGGCGACCTCACCGTGGAGTTCGCCGGAGGGGTCGAGCTGCAGAGAGGCGACACCTTCACGCTGGAGGTGTCCGCAAGCACCGACGGGGCCATCGATCCCGACGATCCGTTCGACGGGGTGGGCCTGTCGAGCCCTCGGTTCGAGGAGGGGACCGTCATCCGCGACGGCCAGTTCCTCCTGAACGGCGTTGCCGTGGCGGTGAACGCCTCGGACTCCCTCAACGACGTGCTGGCCCGCATCGAGGCGACGGTGGAGGGGGTGAGCGCGTCCTACGACGCGGCGACCGAGCGGGTGTCGATCACCACCCTCGCTGACGGGTCCGACACACACCTGGAGATCAGCGACGACACCTCAGGCCTGATCGCCGCCCTCAAGCTGGACCATCTGGGACGAGCCACCGGCACCGATGGGCCCCAGGACGCGCCGATGGCGACGATCCCCCAGTTCCAGTCGGTGACAGCAGGCACCATCTCGGTCAACGGGGTCGAGATCGGCCTCGATCCGGCGACCGACAGCGTGGCCGACATCGTCTCCCTCATCGACGCCCTGGAGGACGTGTCCGCCCGCATCGAGGACGGCGGCGGGGTGGTGATCACCGGCAGGGCCGGTGCGGACATGACGCTGCTGGACGGGGGCACGGGGTTCTTCGAGGCGCTGGGCGTCGAGGTCGGCGTGCACGCCGGACGGCAGGCCAAGGGGCGGCGGCTGTCCGACCTGGCCGCCAGGAAGATCGCCGCCGAGGTCAGCCAGCTGCGCGAGGCGCTGGACGCCCTGCTCGACAACGAGGGCCTGATCGGGAACGTCGCGGACATGCGGACGCGCATCGGCGTGGCCGTCGAGGTGGCCCTCCGCGACGCCGAGGGGGTGGGCGACTTCGCGTCCTTGACCGCCTTCGACGACTTCGATGCCGACAAGGTGCGCAGCCGGGCCCGCGTCACGCGCGAGCTGCGCCACGCCTACTCCGACGTCCGCACGCTGATGCTGGGCGAGTCCCGACGGACGGGCGGCTTGCTGGACCAGCTGGCCGACATCGTCGACGACGGCCTGGCCGCGATCGACGGCTTCGACACCCGGGTCTGAGTGCACAACGCCACGAGGCGTTACGCTGCGCGAGCAGTCGATCTCGAAGGGCCGAAGCGTTGGCGCAAGCGCAGGAACAGATCCTCATCAACAGACCGGTCGAGCAGGTGTGGGCCTTCCACTCCGACCCGACCAACATCCCCCGGATCAGCGTGAACACGACGCGCTACGAGCCGAAGGGGCCGATGGCGCTCGGATGCCGGATCATCGGCGCGACGAAGGTGGTCGGCAAGACCGTCGAGTGGGAGGCCGACGTGGTCGAGTACGCCCCACAGCGCGGCTACCGACTACGCAGCGTCGTCGCCCCGCTGCAGTGGGAGCTGGCGTACAGCTACCGGCCTATCCAGGGCAAGACGATGGTCATCGCCGAGCAGACCGCATTCGGCCTCAGCGGCTTCTTCGGCCGGATCAGCGAGAAGTTCATCGTCATGCGCTACCGGCGTGACCTGTCCAGGAACCTCGCCAACCTCAAGCAGATGGTGGAGGAGCTGCCCGCGCCGACCGGGCAGTAGACTCCTCCCTCCTTCGGAGACGTGCCCGAGCGGACGAAGGGAACGGTCTTGAAAACCGTCGAGTCAGCAATGGCTCCGTGGGTTCGAATCCCACCGTCTCCGCGCACCCTGCTTGGCTACGCCTGCGCAGGGGTCGTCGGCTGATGTCGTTGCGGAACCGGCATCCGGGCCGGCGCTCGGCCACGGGTCAGTGCGACAGCTCGCGTTCCGGGGAGCCGAGACCGGGGAAGCCGGCGTAGGCGGGTAGTGCGGGCTGGCCGCCGAGGTGGCAGTACAGCACGCGTGACCCGGCGGGGATCTCGCCGGACCGGACCATGCCGATGAGGCCGGCCATCGACTTCCCCTCGTACACCGGGTCGGTCAGCATGCCCTCGGTGCGGGCGGCCAGGTGGATGGCCTCGACGGTCGTCGCGTCCGGGATGCCGTAGGCCGGCCCCTCGTAGCCGGGCACGACGGTGATCTCGTCGTCGCGCAGCGGCCGGCCCAGCTCGATCGCCTCTGCGGTGCTGGTGGCGATCCGGGTCACCTGGTCGACGGTCTTCTCCAACGTCCCCGACGCGTCGATCCCGAGGACCCGACGGCCGGGGCGGTCCGACAGCGCGAAGCCGGCGATCATGCCGGCGTGGCTCGACCCCGTCACGGTGCAGACGATCACGGTGTCGAAGAACGTGTCCAGGTCGGCCTCCTGCGCCTCGACCTCGACCGCCCAGCGGGCGAACCCGAGGCCGCCGAGGGGGTGGTCCGACGCCCCGGCCGGGATCGGGTACGGAGTGCCGCCGGCATCGCGAACCGACTGCAGCGCCCGCTCCCACGAGTCGCGAATGCCGATGTCGAAGCCGGCCGGGTCGATGCGCACGTCGCCGCCCATGATCCGGGTCAGCTGGATGTTGCCGACCAAGGCGTAGGCCATGTCGTTGTAGTCGACCCAGCCCTCCTGCACCGTCACGGCCTCGAGCCCCAGGTGCCGGGCAACGCCGGTCACCTGCCGGGTGTGGTTGGACTGGATCCCCCCGATGGACACCAGCGTGTCGCAGCCCTTCTCCAGCGCGTCGGCGACCAGGTACTCCAGCTTGCGCACCTTGTTGCCGCCGAAGGCGATACCGGAGTTGCAGTCCTCCCGCTTGGCCCAGATCTCCACCTCGCCGCCGAGCGCGTCGCTCAGGCGGGGAAGCGGATGCAGGGGCGAGGGGCCGAAGAGCAACGGGGTGCGGGGGAAGTCGTCGAGTGCCATGTCGACGCATGATCGTATACGATTATTCGTATGTCAACCGTCGATCGCGTCCAGGGCCTGCTCGTGGCCGACATGCTCCGGGGATCGCTCGCCCCCGGGTCGTGGATCCGCCAGGACGAGCTGGCCGACCGCTTCGGGACCAGCAAGATCCCGGTCCGCGAGGCGCTGCAGCGGCTCGCCGCCATGGGGCTGGTCCGGTTCGAACCCAACCGCGGGGCCGTCGTGCCCGAGCTGACCGCAGCCGACGCCGAGGAGAACTACGGCCTCCGCCTGGCGATGGAACCCCGGCTGCTGCAGCAGGCCCTGCCGAACCTGTCGATCGTCGACCTGGCCGAGGCCGAGCTGGCCCTCTCCGACGAGGGGTCGCTCACCGAGGCCAACTGGCGGTTCCATCGGGCCCTCTACCGTGCCTCGGGGTGGCAGCGGGGCCTGGCGATGGTGGAGATCCTCAACGCCGCGGTCGCGCCGTACGTCCTGCTGTACACACGGGGGCTGGGCGGTGAGCGACACTCCGACGCCGAGCACCTCGCGCTGCTGGAGGCCTGCCGAGCCGGCGACGCCTCCTCCGCGACCGAGCTGCTGCACCTCCACCTGACCGCGGCGTCGACCGCGCTGATCAGCTACCTCGACCAGACCACGTCACCCGACCAGACCTCCAGCAAGGACGACACCCGATGAGCCAGCCGCGCCCCCACGAGCCGCGTCCCGACCTGACCACGCTGGCCGAGATCGAGCAGCGCGTGCTCTGGTTGGCCACCCGCATCATCGACCACGCCAACAGCCGCGAGAAGGCCGACATCAAGGTGGGCGGCCACCAGGCCTCGTGCGCCTCGATGGTGTCGATCATGACGGCCCTGTGGTTCGGCCACATCGATGGCAGCGACAAGGTGGCGGTCAAGCCGCACGCGTCGCCGGTCTACCACGCCATCAAGTACCTCACGGGCGAGCTCGACCGGTCCTACCTGGCCACCCTCCGTCAGCGCGGCGGCCTGCAGGCCTACCCCTCGCGGACCAAGGACCCCGACGTGGCGGACTTCTCCACCGGGTCGGTCGGGCTGGGGGCGGTGGCACCGCTGTTCTCGGCGCTGACCCGCCGCTACACCGACTCCCACTTCGGCGAGCAGGACGGCTCGCGGTTCATCGCGCTCGTCGGCGACGCCGAGCTGGACGAGGGCAACGTGTGGGAGGCCATCGCCGACCCGGCCACCCAGGGACTCGGCAACTTCACGATGGTCGTCGACCTGAACCGGCAGAGCCTGGACCGGGTCATCCCCGACATCGCCGCCATCCGGCTGAAGCGCTTCTTCGCCGACGCCGGCTGGCACGTGGCCGAGGCGAAGTACGGCGCCCGCCTGACCGCCGCGTTCGGGCGGACCGACGGCGATGCCCTCCGGGCCCACATCGACGGGATGTCCAACGAGGCCTACCAGCAGCTGTTCGGCCTGGCCCCCGCCGACGTCCGCACGGCCTTCCTCGCCGGGGCCGGCGATGCCGTCCACCGGATCGCCGACGAGCTCGACGACGACGCCCTGACCAGCCTCGTGACCGACCTCGGCGGGCACGACCTCGGCCTGCTGCTGGACACCTTCGCCGAGTGCGATGCCGAGGTCGACCGTCCGTCGGTCGTCTTCGCCTACACCATCAAGGGCCACGGCCTGCCCATGGCCGGCGACCCGATGAACCACGCCGCCCTGCTGCCACCGGAGCAGATCGCGGAGTTCCGTGCGCGCCTGGGACTGGACGAGTCGACCGAGTGGGACCGCTTCGCCCCCGACTCAGACGCCGGTCGGCTGTGCCGCGCCGTCGGTGGGGAGATCAACAACGCCCCGCCCGCGTCCCGCCCGGCCCTGCCGATCCCCACGGCGTCCCGGCGGGTCGTCACCAAGGGATCGCAGTCGACCCAGGAGGCCTTCGGCCGGGTGCTGGCCAGCCTCGCCGACATCGACGAGGTCGGCGCCCGCATCGTCACCACCGCCCCCGACGTGTCGATCTCGACCAACCTCGGCGGGTGGATCAACAAGCGCGGGGTCTACGCCCACACCGAACGCGACGACCACGGCGGCGCCGACCGGCTGCTGAAGTGGGCACCCGGCCCCACGGGCCAGCACATCGAGCTGGGCATCAGCGAGATGAACCTCTTCATGCTGCTCGGCCAGCTGGGCCTCAGCCACGACCACCACGGCCAGCACCTGCTGCCCGTCGGCACCGTCTACGACCCGTTCGTGCTGCGTGGCCTCGACGCGCTGATCTACGGGGTCTACAACGACGCCCGGTTCGTCGTCGCCGGTACCCCGGCCGGGGTGACCCTCGCCCCCGAGGGCGGTGCCCACCAGTCCACGATCACCGCGTCGGTCGGGGCGGAGCTGCCGAACCTCGACTACTCCGAGCCGGCCTACGCCACCGAGGTCGACTGGCTGCTGTGCGACGCGCTCACCCGCCTCGGCGACGACGACGGTCGCAGCGCCTACCTGCGGCTGTCGACGCGCCCCATCGACCAGGCCCCGTTCGCCGCGGCGCTGGAGACGATGGGCGAGGAGCGGCTGCGCGCCCACGTGCTGGCCGGCGGGTACCGGCTGGTCGACGCCGGCCCGGACGACCGGCCCGGCGTGACCATCGTCACCACCGGGGTGATGGCACCCGAGGCGCTGGAGGCCGCCGCCGAGCTGGACGCGGAAGGCGTGCAGGCGAGCGTGGTCCACCTGACCAGCCCCGACCGGGTCTACCGCAGCTGGCGGGCCGGCTTCGCGCAGGCCGTCGCGACCGCGCGGGTCGTCCGCGAGCCGAGCCACCTGCACCGGTTGATCCCACCGTCGGAGCGGCGCCGTCCGATCGTCAGCGTGCACGACGCGGCCAGCCACAGCCTCGCCTGGCTGGGGTCTGCGGTCGGCACCAGGCAGTACACCCTCGGGGTCGACCGCTTCGGCGAGTCCGGCACGATCGCGGACCTGCACGAGATCGCCGGCATCAACACCGGCAGCATCGTCAACGCCGCCCTGATCGCCGTGACCGAGGACGTGGACCAGCCGGCGTAGCCGTCGGCCACCGACCCGGGCGGCGCCACGTTGGGCCGCGTGGCCCCCCGGGTAGGCCATGGCCATGTCCCTCCCACTCCCCCGCAGGCTGTCCACCCTCCCGGCCGACATCATCCGGGTGATCCCGGAGATCGCCGCGATCCCCCGTCTGCTGGCCGACCTGCGCGACGAGCTGCAGTCCACCCGCGAGTCCCTGGACGCCACCCGGGCGGTTGCGGAACGGGTCGAGGCCCGGGCAGTCGAGCTCGACGCCCACGCCATCGAGGCCATCGGGGTGATGCGCGAGGGGCTGGAGGAGCTGGCCGGCGGCCGCGAGGACCTGTCCCGGATGGAGGTGTTGACGCGGGACGCGATGGACCGGATCGACCAGGGCCGCGCGCTGCTGGACGACGTCAACGGCCACCTCCCGGCGGTGGCCGAGGCAGCGGAGGGACTGGCCAGGGTCGAGGACACGCTGGGGTTGATCGACCGGTCCTGACACCGACCGGCGGGGCCGATCGGCCTCCAGGCAGCAGGCCCATCGACCGCTCGCACAGCCGGCGGGCACGAGAGGATGCCGGCATGCGCATCGCCGTGTTCAGCACCAAGCCCTACGACCGCACCCACCTGTCGGACGCCAACGCCCAGCTCGACTCGCCGCACGAGCTGACCTTCCTCGAGGCCCGGCTGACCGCCGAGACGGCGACCCTCGGTGGCGGTCACGACGCCGTCTGCGTGTTCGTCAACGACGACGCCTCCCCGGCAGCGCTGGACACGCTGGCCGACGGCGGGGTCCGGCTGGTCCTGACCCGGTCGGCCGGCTTCAACCACATCGACCTCGACGCGGCCGACCGGCTGGGCATGGCCGTGGCCCGGGTGCCGGCCTACTCCCCCTACGCCGTCGCCGAGCACGCCGTGGCGCTGCTGCTCGCCCTCAACCGCAAGCTGCACCGCGCCTACAGCCGCGTCCGCGACCAGAACTTCTCCCTCGCGGGGCTCGAGGGGTTCGACGTGCACGGCAAGACCCTCGGCATCGTCGGGACGGGCACGATCGGCACGGTCTTCGCCCGCCTGATGCGTGGGTTCCACTGCGAGGTACTGGCCCACGACCCCTATCCGAACGAGGAGATCCCGCGCCTTCGCGGCACCTACGTCGAGCTCGACGAGCTGCTGGAGCGGTCCCACATCGTCAGCCTCCACTGCCCCCTGACCGCCGACACCCACCACCTGCTGGACACCGCGGCGTTCGCACGCATGCCGCAGGGAGCGCTGGTGGTCAACACCTCACGCGGCGGGCTCGTGGATGCCGCCGCGGCGGTCGAGGCGCTGAAGTCCGGCCACCTCGGCGGCCTGGCGATCGACGTCTACGAGGAGGAGGCGGACCTGTTCTTCGAGGACCACTCCGAGGAGGTCCTGACCGACGACACCTTCGCTCGGCTCCTGAGCTTCCCCAACGTGCTCGTCACCGCCCACCAGGCCTTCTTCACCACCGAGGCACTGCAGAACATCGCGGGCACCACGATCGGCAACGCCACCGCCTTCGAGACAGGCGCCGGCGACCTGCACGTGGTCCCCTCCGGCTGAGGAACCGCCGGACCCCCGTCCTCGAGTCGGGACGGGGGTCGGGGGCGGCCGCCGTCCTACTGGCCGACGAACAGCTCGTCGAGCCGTTCGTAGCTCTCACTCACGCCCTGCTCCATGCCCGAGGCGATGAAGGCGTCCCGATCCTCGAAGGACTCCACCAGCGACGTGCTGGTCAGCCTGGTCCGGCCGTCGACGAGGTCCTCGAGGACCAGGGTCTCCAGCGCCACGCTGTCGGGCATCCCCTCGAAGGTGAAGGTCTGGACGATCCGCTCGTTCGAGCGGACGTCGTGGAAGCTTCCATGGAAGGCGTACTCCTCGCCGTCGCGGGCGTGGATGTAGCGGTACTCCCCTCCCCGGCGGCAGTCCCACGTGTCGATGGTCAACGTCAGGTCTCGGGGCCCGAGCCACCGGACGACGAGGGCGGGGTCGGTGTGGGCGGCGAAGACCCTGTCGGGCGGGGCATCGAACTCCCGGATGATCCGGACGAGCGGCACGTGCTCGTCGACGATGATCTGGGTGTCGTTGGTTCGGACGCTGGTCACGGTGTGTCTCCTGTGCGGTCTGGGTCGGTCATGTCGGCGAGGACGTCATCGAGACGGCGGTACCGGTCCTCGGCCTGCCTGCGGTACCGCTCGATCCACTTGGTCATCAGGTCGAACACCTCCGCCTCCAGGTGCACCGGCCGTCGCTGCGCGTCGCGGCGACGGCTCACCAGCCCGGCGTCCTGCAGCACCTTGACGTGCTTGGAAACCGCCTGGAGGGTCACGTCGTAGGGCTCGGCGAGCTCGTTCACCGTCGCGTCGCCGTCGGTGAGGCGGGCCACGATGTCCCGTCGGGTGGGATCGGCGAGCGCCGCGAACACCTTGGACAGCTGCTCGGCCGTCACGTCCGTCCTCTCGTTGTTCAACCATGTGGTTGAACACAAGCTGACGGACCGCAGTCGCGTTGTCAACCAGCTGGTTGAGAACAGTTCGACGTGCGACCGTGAGCGTCCCTCTGCGGCTGGGTAGGTTGGCGATCGACGTCAGCCCCGAGCCGAATCGAGCGCCACGTGTCCGAGCAGTTCTTCGCCGACGCCGTCGAGACCACGGGGGCCTGCCGTGGCTGACGAGACCGATCCGCACCTCGTCCTGGGCCCCCGGTTCGCCGACGCCGTGGCGCTGGCCGCCGAGCTGCATCGCGACCAGTCCCGGAAGGACTCGGGCATCCCGTACGTGTCCCACCTCCTGGGTACGGCGTCGTTCCTCGTCCAGCAACCCGGCTGCACCGAGGACGAAGCCATCGCCGCACTGCTGCACGACGCCCTGGAGGACCAGCCGGACCGCATCGACGCCGCGGGCATCGCCGCGCGCTTCGGCGAGGACGTCGCACGCATCGTGGTCGACTGCACCGACGCCGACACCCATCCCAAGCCCCCGTGGCGCCATCGCAAGGTCGCCTACCTGGCCCACCTGGAGACGGTACCCGAGCCCAGCCTCCGGGTGTCGGTTGCCGACAAGCTGCACAACGCCCGCGCCATCGCCAGCGACCGACTGCTGCTGGGCGACGACCTGTGGCGGCGGTTCAACGCCCCACCCGTGGCCCAGCGCTGGTACCTGCGGTCGCTGGCGGAGGTGTTCTGCCGGCGCCTGGGCAACGACATCGCCACGCTGCTGGACCACACCGTCGCGGAGGTCACCGACGACCTGCCGACCGACATCGACCTGCAGGACAACCCCGAGCGCCCGCCCTGGGTCGGCGCGGACGCGATCACCGCGTCGCTGTCGTCGCTCGACCATGCCGGCGAGGCCCGGTTCCCCGGGCAGCCGGTCCCCGTGGGCCTGACGGCATGGACATCGGAGGACGGTCGCTGGTGGATCGAGCAGGTCGACGCAGGCGACCCGCATCGTCCGCTGACGGTCTTCGTCGCACCCGTCGACGGCAGCTGAGCCGCCTGCGAGGATCGACGGCATGGACGATGCCCCGTTTCCCGACCCACCCGCCGAGCTGCCCAGCACCCTGGAGCTCGGCGCGTTCTCGATCTCGCTGGCCGTGGCCGACCTCGATGCGTCCCGACGCTTCTACGAGGCGCTCGGGTTCGTCGTCACCGGTGGTGACGCCGACGAGGGCTGGGTGATCCTCAAGAACGGCGAGAGCACCATCGGGCTGTTCCACGGCATGTTCGAGCGCAACATCCTGACCTTCAACCCGGGCCTGACCAACGGCATGGCGAAGCTGGAGTCCTTCACCGACGTGCGGGTCATCCAGGAGCGGCTGCAGGATGCCGGCCTGACCCTGACGACCACCGCCGACGGCGAGGCGGGGCCGGCCAGCATCACCCTGACCGATCCGGACGGCAACGACATCCTGATCGACCAGTTCTTCTGATCGTGATGCCCCAAGCGGACACCCTCGAGGATCGCATCGCCGGGGCAGTGGTCGGGGGTGCGGCCGGCGACGCCCTGGGTGCCGGCTACGAGTTCACCGTCCCCACGGCCGACGAGCCGATCGAGATGCGCGGCGGCGGGCCGTTCGGATTCGCCCCCGGCGAGTGGACCGACGACACCGCCCAGGCGGCGGGGATCCTCGGCGTGCTGGCGTCCGGCTCGACCGACGTCCTGGCCATCGGCCAACGGTTCCTCGACTGGATGGCCGGCGGACCCAAGGACGTCGGTGCCTCGACGGGCGCGGTGCTGCGTCACGCCGTCACCGCCGACCGGCTGACGGCGTCGGCGGCGGAGTACTTCGCCCGGAACCCGCGGGGCGCGGCCGGCAACGGCAGCCTGATGCGGACCTCCCCGGTGCCGTTGCCCGCCCTGGGCGACGACGCCGCGATCGTTGACCTGGCCACGCGCGTCAGCCTGCTGACCCACGGCGACCCGCTGGCCGCCGAGGGCTGCGTCATCTGGTCCATCGCGATCGACCGGGCGGTGCGCCACGAGGTGCTGGACGTCCGTGCCGGCCTGACGCAGCTGCCGGCGGACCGTGCGGCATGGTGGGCCCAGCGCATCGACGACGCGGAGGCCGGCCCGCCCAAGCGGTTCGGGCAGGGCAACGGGTTCGTCGTCACGGCGCTGCAGGCGGCGTGGTCGGCGATCGTCCACACCCCCGTCCCCGAGGACCGGCCGAAGGGGCACCTGCCGTCGACGCTGGAGGCCGCCGTGCGGATCGGGCACGACACCGACACGGTCGCCGCGATCGCCGGTCAGCTGCTGGGCGCCCGATGGGGCGCGTCGGCGGTGCCCGACCGGTGGCGTGGGATGCTGCACGGCTGGGGGGCCGATGGCGCCGAGGACCTGGCACGGATGGCGCTGCAGGCCGCCGGGCGCTGACCGGCCCTGGACCGGGCCCCGCGTCACGAGACCGTCATCGAGACGTAGCACAACGAGGGCAGGTCCGGTCCTCGCGGGAGACGAATGACGTGGACATGCGTACGACCACCCTCCTGTCCTGCCTGCTCCTCCTCGCGATGGTGGCCCAGCCCGCCCTCGGCGAGGACGACGGCCACACCGAACACCGCCACCTCGGCACGGTCGAGTCCGGCCCGGTCGGCCTGCTCGACGGGAAGGTGCCGGCCACGTTCTGGGAGACGCCGTTCTTCACCTGCGACGGTGAGCCGTCGGCGGCCAACGTGTCGGCGCCGCCCACGTGCGACGACGGGCTGGTGTTCACCTGGTCGGTACAGGTGGCGGAGTCCACCAGCCAGCTGCGCGTGGACTTCGACAACCCCTACCGCCAGGACGACTTCAGCCTGACCGTGACCGGACCGGACGGCGAGACGGCGACCCAGGCGTCGCACAACACCTACTCCGAGGGAGTGGCCTTCGACGCCCCGACGGTGGGTCGATGGACGATCGAGCTGACGCCGATCCGCACCGCCGGCACGATCGTGCGCCTGCGGGCGGGCCTGGCGACCCCCACGGAGCCCGAAGGCGAGCTGCTGCCCAACCTGCGGGTCACCCCGCCGTTCGAGTTCGGGTTCGCCGCCCCCATCAACCCCGCCAACTCGATGTTCCTCGCCGGCGACGACCAGAACCCGCCGGTCGTCGTCGACGGCCAGCCGTTGTACTCGTGCACGGCCGACGAGGTGCAGGAGGCCAGCGATCCCACCCGAAACGACGACCCGACCCTGCTGACCCGCTGCCTGCGCTTCACCGCAGGACCGCACAACGTCGGCGACGGCCACTTCGACCTGCGCTTCCCGATCCTCGACCGCGCGATCAACGACCGGGACCGGCTGGTGGAGATGACCCAGGTCGTCCACCACAGCGACGGCACCACGACCGAACGGGACGCCGGCAGCTACGAGTACCACGCGACCCACGGCCACTACCACTACACCGACATCCTGTTCTACGAGCTGCTGTCGGTCGACGACGCGGCCGGCACGGTCGCGCCAGCCGGGGTCGGCCACAAGTCCGGCTTCTGCCCCGCGGATCAGGGCTACGGCGACTGGGAGGCCTTCGACCAGGACGAACAGGGCGCGCTGGGCGCACAGCAGTCCGGCAGCTGCTTCGCGATCGCCGGCGACGGCGCCATGGGCATCACGGCGGGCTGGGGTGACTTCTACCGCTGGCAGCGGCCCGGGCAGTTCGTGGACTTCTCGGGCCAGCCGGACGGCACCTACGTGGTGCGGGCGACCGTCGACGTCCTCGACAACGTGCAGGAGACCGACGACACCGACAACGCCTCCTACGCCCTGCTGTCGATCGAGGGCAACGAGATCACGATCCTCGAGCGTGGCCGAGGGTCCTCCCACCTCGACCCCGACAAGGTCGTGATGCAGGACAACCGCGGGCAGTACCCGGAGGCATGGCTGGTGGGTGGCGCCACCCCCGACCAGCTGCAGCTGCTGCCCCGCTGACCGGGGTCGGACGTGACGAGCCCGCCGGGGCGGGACGTGCGCCGGCGGGCTCGGGCTTCCTCGAGGGGTTGGGTCCCAGCGCTGGGGGTTGGGTCCCAGCGCTCAGGGTTGGGGCCTAGCGCTGGTGGAGGCGCTGCTCGGCCTCGTGGGCGTCGGCCTCCGCGCGGGCCTTCTCGGCCTCCGCTTCCTTCTTGACCACGTCGCGCTGGGCTTCGGCCTTGCGCTGCTGGGCGGCGCCCTCCTGCTTCAACGACTCGTCGTCGGTGATGATGCCGGCGGCCTCCTTCAGCTTGCCCTTGGCGTCCTCGACGACGCCTTCGATACCGGTCTTGGTGTTCTGCTCGTTGCTGGACATGTCATCGTCCTCGGTCGGTGCGGGTGTGGTTGCCCTCGGGGATGGGGATGCCCTGTGACGTCGGGCTTCACACCGTCCGATCGTCCGATTTCCCACACCCGGGTTCCGCCGGCATCCCGGCGGGTGTAGACCCGGAGGCACGCGGCCCACACAGGAGTTCCTCATGCCCACCCCTCCCGCCAGCTACGACGACCTGTCTGCGGTGTACCTCAACTGCTCGTTGAAGCGATCCAGCGAGAAGTCCCACACCCAGGACCTGATGGACCGGTCCATCGCCATCATGGAAGGGGTGGGGGTCGGCTGCGAGACCATCCGACTCGCCGACCTCGACATCGCCTATGGCGTGTATCCCGACATGACCGAGCACGGCTGGGACACCGACGCATGGCCGGAGGTGCAGGAGGCGGTCATGGCCGCCGACATCCTCGTCATCGGCACCCCGATCTGGCTGGGCCAGCACTCGTCGGTCTGCAGCCTGGCCATCGAGCGGCTGTACGGCTGGTCCGGGAAGCTCAACGAGCAGGGCCAGTACGCCTACTACGGCCGCGCCGGTGGCTGCCTGGTCACCGGCAACGAGGACGGCATCAAGCACGTGTCGATGGGAGTGCTCTACTCACTGCAGCACCTCGGCTACACGATCCCACCCCAGGCCGACGCCGGATGGATCGGCGAGGTCGGGCCCGGCCCCAGCTACGGCGACGTCCCCGAGGGCGGCGGCACCCCCGCCGGGTTCGACAGCAACTTCACCAACAAGAACACCACGTTCATGACGTGGAACCTGCTGCACACCGCGCGCATGCTGAAGGACGCCGGTGGCATCCCTGCGTACGGCAACCAGCAGTCGGCGTGGGCCGACGGCGAACGGTTCGGCTTCCCCGACAACCCCGAGTACCGCTGATCACCTGACCCTGCCCTTGCCGGCCGCGATACTGCCCCCCATGGGACACGGAATCGTGGTGGACACCGATGCGGGACCGATCAAGGTCGATGCGCGCGACGTCGCTGACTGGGAGGGGCGCGCGATCGGCGACCCCGACGACCCGGTCTGGCGGTCGATCGCCGAGCGGTACGTCGACGCGCACCCCCGCCCCTCCGCACGGTTCAGCGACGGCCAGCGTGTCGCCATCCTGCGATGCCTGGCGGCAGGCCCCGCCGACACCAAGTCGGTGCTGCGGGCCATGCGCCAGGTGGGCTGGGTCGGCGCCAGCGACCTGGAGAACCGTCTGCGTGACCTGCGGGCCACCGGCAAGCGGGGTGGTGACCATGCCGCCGCGCTGCCCGTGGTCAGCGACGGCGACGTGCACCGGCTGACCCAGCCGCTCCCGCTGCTGGACGACCTGCAGCGCACGGCGCTCGGGCACCTCAAGACCCTCGTCGCCCGCCAGCCGACCCCGCTGGTCGGCCACGCCATGCAGGTGCTCGACGGGCTGCTGCCGGGCGTGGGGGCCACGTCCGGGGCCGTCGGCAGCCGCACGATGCGCCTGGGCACGGCGGACATGCAGCGCTTCGAACGTGCACGGACGACCCGCACGCCGGTCACCGTGGAGTACCACTCGATGAACTCGGGCCGCACCAAGACCTACCTGCTGGTCCCCGTCACCTACGTGCCCACCGGCCCGGCGATGAAGGCCATCTGCGTGGAGGTCGACGACGACGGCACCCCGGGCGAGGAACGCCAGTTCGCCCTCGAGCGCATCCA
Organism: Euzebya rosea; assembly: GCF_003073135.1. Lineage (NCBI taxonomy): Bacteria > Bacillati > Actinomycetota > Nitriliruptoria > Euzebyales > Euzebyaceae > Euzebya > Euzebya rosea. Next base: position 56,781 of record NZ_PGDQ01000022.1, on the reverse strand, counting down.
GCGCGTCCGGGATGCGGACATGCCCCCGCTCGCCGAGCCGGTGCAGCTGCGCACCGAACCGCTGCACCTGGTCGTCATGCACGACCTCTACCGGATCATGGCCGATCGCAACCAGTTCAACATCAGCCAGTTCGAGGCGCGCGAGCTGCCGGACTCCGACCACTGGGAGGTCTACGGCGAGTTCCCCGTCGTCCTCGGCTGGGACGTGATGGAGCAGATGTGCGCCTGGGCAGGCAGCGTCGTGGTGTACCAGCCCCTCTGGCTGGTCAACGCGGTGATGCGTCGGCTGCAGGCCGGACTCGCGGCCATGCAGGACAGCGAGCTGCGGCTGGAGAAGCCCCGCCCGGGGGAGGCCTTCGACGACCTCGAGGACGCGCTGTACCGGGTCGAGCCGGACCCGGGTGTCGAGCGAGTCGGCCCGACCAAGCTCGCCCCTCCCCAGCAGCGGCTGCGCTGACCAACGGCGCGCTGACGAACGGGCGCTGACGCCCCCGGGACTGGTATCGGATGTGCACGCGGCACGTATCAGGTCCGATGTGCGAGGATCACGTATCGGCGACGGGCACGAGGGTTGCCCGTTTCCGGACGTCCTTGTCCGTGATCGCCGGTTTCGTACCCCGAGGGAGCCAGACATGTCTGCATCGTTGTTGTCCACGCGAGTCCGAGGCGTGGTGATCCTGTTGGCGGCCCTGCTGGTGCTGCCGCTGGCGATCCCCGCCGCCGCCGATGTCAGTGACACCATCTCGGTGATCAAGGAGGGCGAGACGCTCGACACCGTCGAGATCGTCTCCCGCCTGGCCGAGGCCACCTTCGACGGCCCCACCCAGCGGGTGCTCATCGGCCGCGAGGACCAGTTCGCCGACAACATGGCGAGCGCGGTCATGCAGGCCGAGGCGCCCCTGCTGCTCGTGCCCACGGAGGGTCCGATCTCCCAGCGCGTGCGCGACCTGCTGGCCACCTACGACCCGTCGGAGGTCGTGCTGCTCGGCGGCGAGGCGGCCCTGTCGGCCGATGTGGAGCGGGAGCTCGCCGCGGACTACCAGGTGACCCGTCGGTCGGGCCCCACCCGCTTCGAGACCGCCATCAACATCGCCGAGGTCGAGGCGCCCACCGCCAACACGGCCCTGCTCGCTCGTGGCTTCGCAGCCGAGGGCAGCACCGATGCGTCACAGGCGTTCGCGGACTCCCTCGCTGCCGGCGGGTGGGCCGCGGACGAGGGGTGGCCGATCCTGCTGACCCCCACCGACACCCTCCCGGGCAGCGTGCGGGCCTACCTCGAGCGGTCCTCCATCGACACGATGATGATCATGGGTGGCACTGCCGCGATCTCCGAGACCGTCGAGAACGAGCTCGAGGAGATGGGCATCGCCACGACCCGGGTCGCCGGCCCGACCCGCTTCGACACGGCCATCGCGGTCGCGGAGATGCGTGGCGTGGACAACGCCAGCGACGCCGGCCGGGTCATCCTCGTCGAGGGCCAGGCCGAGGACGCATGGGCCGGGGGCTTCGCCGCTGCCGCCCACTCCGCGGAGTTCGACGCCCCGATCGTGCTTGCCAACGGCGACGGCCTTCCGGGCTCCACGACGGACTTCCTGACCCCGCCCGGCGGGTTCGCCCAGACCGACTTCTTCGACAACGCGGTCCTGACCTGCGCGACGCTGCCGTCCACGTGCGAGCTCGCCCGTGTGACCCGGGGGCTGCCGCCACAGGCGGACGTCACCTTCACCCCGGCCAGCGGCGCCACCATCCCGGTCGGCAGCACCGTGGAGATCGCCATCGTCGGCGAGAACGCCGAGGCCGGCACCGCCACCGGTGACTGCATCGCCGACACCCCGGTGTCCGGCACCACCGACGTGGCCATCGCCGGTCCTCCGACGACGTCGTGCGTCGTGACCGTGACCCTCGACCTGCCCGGCGGGTCGACCCAGGTCGACACGGCCACCTACACCATCGTCCCCGCCGACGGCGGCATCCTGACCGCCAACCTCGGCGAGGCCTACGCCTACGTCCCCGGCCTCGAGGAGGTCCTGGTCACCATCGGCACCGACGACACGTTCCTCGTCGACGGGCAGCCGGCCAGCGAGGCGGTGTTCCTGCAGCAGGCCACCGTCGGTGACGTGGTCAGCAACAACGGCAGCGGGTTCGCGCAGGGGGGTGTCGAGCACTCCCTGGTCAACATCGACCCGCTGGACTACACCAGCGGCGTCGTCGGCAACGTGGACCTCATCGGCGGACAGGCCGACATCATCGAGCCCGTGTCGGGCGTGGAGCTTCGAACCTTCGACCTGCCCGGCGGGCTGTACACCGTCGACGGGGTGAACGCGCCGCTGTCCAGCCTCGAGGAGGACATCAACGAGGGTGACACCGTCGTCCTCGGTCAGACCGCGGCCGAGGTGCCGACCATCGACCTCACCAACGCCTCGGTGTCGGGCCCGGTCTTCGACTTCGCCACCTTCGACGGGTCCTTCGGCCTGCAGATGCGCATCGACTCGGGCGGGCTGCCGGACTCGCCGATGCTCGGCGACGTGCCCTTCCACAGCAGCGACCTGCGGTTCGAGGCCAACGACGGTCCGTCGTACGACTACGAGGTCGACGGCGTCGCCGCGGACTACTCCCAGTTCGACCTCGCGCTCAGCGAGGGCGACGTGCTGACCTACTCGCGGCAGGACGACGTCGAGGTCTTCAGCCTGGTCAACGCGATCGCGGCTGGTACCACCGGTCTGGCGACCCAGTTCTACGACCTCAGCGACGCGGGGCAGGTCGACCTCCTGGTTCCCGGCCAGGGCCCGGTCACGCGGACCATCGACCTGACCGGTGGCACGTACGTCGTGGACGGTGTGCTGTCGACGATCGGTGACCTGCAGGAGGCCTGGTCGCCCGGTGACCGGGTGACGGTCGTGCCGGCCTCCAGCGAGACGCCCCAGCGGGTCGAGCTGGTCAACCAGTTCCTGTCGGGCAGCCCGACCGACGTCCAGACGGCCGCGACGTCGCCGTCCTACGACGTGGTGACGGCCGACGGCACCGTGTACAACGACCTGCCGTACACCGGCGACCCGTTCCGGGACGGCGGTAGCGTCCAGAACCGCTACTACGTCGACGGCACCGAGGTCACGCCCGACGTGTTCGAGACCGCGCTGGCGGACGCCGATCCCGACGTCGCGACCATCGAGGTCAGGCGGGCCGGCGACGACCTGCCGGGGGGCGGGACCGTCGGCGTCGCCAACCAGCACCGCCTGGCGCCCACGGGCTGATCGGCAGCGGATCGTCGTTGGAGAGGGGCCGGCCCACGGGCCGGCCCCTCGTGCGTCCGGACTCCCCCGCGTTCAGTCCGTCGAGTAGGGCACGACCTTCGCACGGTCCGTCGGCACGGCGACGACGGCGATCGGGCTGCCCGGGAAGAGCTCGCCGAGGAGGGTCAGGGCGCGTGTGGCGTCGGGGCCGTCGGGGTCGTCGAGCCCGAGGATCAGCCCACCGTCGCCGTCCTGGTGGAGGGTGAGGCGTGGCAGCGCCAGGGGACGCAACGCCACGGTGACCGAATGGCTGTTGACCCGACCGCCGTCCAGGGTCCTGAACACCACGACGGGCCTGCCCTCGACGTCGTCCAGCACGGGTGCGGTCGCGTCCGGCGTCCAGCGGAGGGTCGCCCGGTCCCCGGTGCGGTAGCGGACCAGCGGCAGGGCACGGTTCATCCCGCCGGTCAGCACGATCTCACCCTGTTCGCCCTCCGCTGTCGGCGATCCGTCCGGCCGCAGGGTCTCCACGAACAGTCGTGGCTGCACCAGCCGGTGGGGTCCACCCGCGGTCGTCGACACCGCGACCGGTCCCGTCTCGGTCAGCGACAGCACGTCCAGCACCGGTGCGCCGAACCGTGTCTCCAGCCGTTCGCGCAGCCCCGCCGACAGCGCCGACGCCGTCGACACCAGCAGCTGTGGGTGGATGGACGGATCGAGCTCCAGCAGCACGTCGAAGGCCACCGGGTCGCCGGTGATCACCCGGGGGTCGTGGTCGGCGAGGAACGTGCCGATGTCGGCGGGTGTTCGCCAGCGATCGGCGTGCAGGGAGATCTGGGCCGTCAGGGTCCCGGTGGTCGAGGACCACGACGGGATGACGTAGCCCCCGACCTCCTGGCTGATGACGGTGACCCAGTCGAGGTGGTCCGGCCTGAGGTCGACGTCGACGATCCAGGAGGCGGCATGGCGCAGCAGCGGGTAGTAGGAGGCGGTGGTGACCGGGTGGCTGGGGACCGTCATCGGTGCGCTGGCCGTCCCGGAGGTCGAGTAGGCCAGCAGCTCGTCCAGGGCGATGTCGTCGGGGACGTGGGCGGCGGGGTCGGCGGCCAGGTCGGATCGGCTCGTCGGGGTGATGTCGCCGAGGTTCGGCGGCCGGGGTCCGCGTCGGGCGAGGGCGGGGACGTGGCCCCAGATCCGCTCGAGCCACGGGTCCAGCCACGCCGGCTGCCGGCCGGGGTGCCACGCCGGGGGGTGCGTCCTGACGAGGGCGGCGAAGGCCTGCACCTCGCGTCGCATCGCCGGGGTCAGGCGATCCTCCCGCGGGTGGGTCCAAATCGGGGAGCCGGGCGCTTCGACGAGCGTCCGGTAGGCCTCGGCCCCTGACGGGGTGATGTGGTCGGGCAGGGTGCTCATCGGCGACGACACCTCATTCCCTGGTGGCCTTGGCGGCGGCTTCCTGCGCCCGCTTGCGGGCCAGCGCCTGCCGGACCTTCGCGGTGTGCGCTTCGGCGGCGCGGGCCTCGGCGATGACGCGCAGCCGCGTGGCGGTGTCCAGCGTCGCCAGCCGGTCGGCGGCCTGGGTCTCGGTCTCACCGGCGGGGACCACACCGGCCGCGCGCAGCAGCAGCCGGGCCAGCTCCTCCCGTCGATCGTCCTCCCCGACGAAGTCCTCGGCACGCACGTGTTCGGCGACGGTGTGCAGGTCCCCGCCGAGCAGGCGCAGGACGGCGTGGGTGCTGGTGATCGCGCCGACCTGCGGATCGGCCACCAGCCAGGCGACGACGGCGCAGGTCCGCAGCCACCCCACCTGCGCCTCGGACGGGCGTTGCGGCGTCAGCGCGTCCAGCCACTCCTCCGACAGCGGTTCGTGTCCCAGGTCGGCCAGCACGTCGGAGAGGACCGCCGCGACGTCGACGGGGCCGAGGAAGGCCGAGGGGGTTTCGGCCAGCCGCCTGGTCAGGCGCTGGACGGGCGGCCCGGCTGCGGGGCTCACGCCGGCGTCCCGGCGTAGGTGGCCCGGGCGAAGCGTCGCGCGAAGGCGACAAGGCCCTCGAGGTCGTCGACCTCCTCGATCGTCCAGCCCAGGTCGCGGGCCTCGTCGATCCCGGCGGGACGGCCGAACAGCTCCAGCACCCATGTCCCGCCGCCGCGGGCCCGACGAAGCGCGGTTGCCTGTACCTCGCGCCCCGGGGTGCCCTCCTCGTCGTCGTTGAAGATCGTGGTCACCCCGTCATCGGAGACGACCAGGATGTGGGCGGGTCGGTCGTCGTCCCGCCGGTTTCGGTAGGTGTCGCGCAGGACGTGGAGGGGGAACGCGGTGCCCCCACCGATGTGCCCGAGGACCACCCTGAGGATCGCGTCGCGGTCCTCGGTGAACCCGTCGGTGGTCTGGAACTGCTGGGCGCCGCTCCACAGGGTGGCCTGGACCCGGGCACCGGCTCGCAGCGCCGAGAGGACCAGCACGGTGCCGGCCAGCGCCGGGTAGGACAGGCGTTGCTGGGGGTTGGGCATCGAGCCGGACGAGTCGATGTAGATGTCGAGGTCGACCGGTACGGGGGCCGGCGGCGCCATGTCGTCGACCCCGTGGACGCGCTGCACCGTGGTCACGCCCGGGATGACCGTGGGGCTGGTCAGGACCGTCTGCAGCCAGTCGATGTCGGCGAGCGGTTCGCCGGGCGTCCACGGTTCGAAGCCCTCCGGCAGGACCTCGCCGGGCGTCGTGTCGGGACGGGTGGGGAACGGGACGAGGTGGCGCTGGGCCAGCTCGCGGTAGTAGCGGACGGCCACCTCGTGGCCGGTCAGGTCCATCCCGAGGGCCCGGAGGATCTCGCCGTACTCGAACGGTTCGCGGTGCTGGCCGGCGGAGGCGGTGCTGCCCGGGTCGACCCGCGGCGGTCCGGTGACGTCGGCCGGGGCCGTGGCGTCGCTCGTGGTTCGGCCGAGGCCGTTGAGGGCGGGGTCCAGCGCCGGGTGGATGGCACCGGCCTCCTCCTCCGGGTCGGGGGCGGCCAGCCCCGGGGGGATCCGTGCACCGGCACCGGCGGTGGTGGCGTCGTCCCATACCCCTGCGGGGTCGAGCGAGCCGTCGCCGTCGGCCTCGAGGTAGCCGAAGCAGAGTGCGGCGAACCGGCCGGCGCCGTCCGCCCACTGGCTGGCGTAGCTGCGGACCAGGCGGGCACAGAGCTGGGCATCACCCTCGATGCGCGACGCCAACGGCGTGCCGGGGTCGGCGTCGGTCAGCGTGCCGCCCTGCAGCGCCCAGAGGATCTCGTAGGTCCGCAGGTACATCCGCCACAGGGGCGTCGGTGTCGACCTGCTCGCCGCGGCGATGGCCCGGTACAGCTCGTGGACGGCGAGCCCCCGGTCGCGCTGCAGGCGGTCGTTGATCAGCAGGTCGGCGTAGAGGTTGGCCAGCATCGGCGCGGTGTGCTCGACCCCGGGGAGCGCCACTCGCATGCGTGCGATCACCCGGGCGGAGGTGGTGACCGACGCCGGCGCGGCGATGTGGTGGCCGATCTCGTGGCCGAGGACCTCCAGGGGTCGGTCGGCCAGCCCGAGGGCGACGATCCGCTGCAGGTCGACGACGACGGACTGGTCGGCCAGCCTGATCATGGCGAAGCTGTCGCGCAGCCCCTCCCGCCGGGCCGCCGACGAGGTGGTGCACAGGGTCGGGGGGCGCAGCCTGGTGAAGCGGCTCCACAGCCCGAGCGCGTCGGACCAGCGGTCCTGCCATGCCTCCACCAGCTCGGTGGGGACCGCACGACCCCTCACGCCGACACCCTGTCGGTCCGGCCCGTGACGGCGATCCGGTGGCTGGCCGAGGTGGTGACGGCGAACGTGTCGTCGGTGGCGGCGAGCGAGGTGACCCGCGGGATGGGCGTGGGGGGCCAGTGGTCGACCCTGCCGGGACCGACGGGGACGGTGCCGTGGGAGGCGCGCAGGAGGGTGGTGCCGAACGCGTCGGCGTGCATCCGCCAGACCCCGTCGTCGGGGCCGCCGGTGGCGTGGATGGCGCCGTGCTGGTCGACCCACACGCGGGGCGGTCGGGTGAAGGGCCCCCCGAACCCGACGAAGCCCCCGACGGGACGCCCGACCACGTACCCGTGGTCGTCCCGGTCAGCGGGGGCCGGCGGGCGGGACCAGCGGTCGGTCGGTGTCCACGACGCGAGGTCGACCTCGTCCAGGCCGACGGCCATTGCAACCACCGAGGGCGGGAGCCCATCGATCGCCGCCAGGGCGGTGTCGCGCTGGTGCGCCATGCCGCAGGTCCACGCCGCCACCCGCCCGGCTGCCAGCCACGGACCGACGCCGGCCATCCCCTCCCCCGCCAGCCTCGCGCCGAGGGCACCGATCCGGTCGACCCACCCCGCGACGTCGACCCCGGGCGTCGCGGCCACCGACAACGTCGCGTTGGTCACCGACCCGAGCACACGGACGGGGTCGGCGGCGACCAGACCGGCCATCTCCGGCAGTCGCGCCCAGACGGCTGCCACCGGTTCCTCGGCTGCGTCGCCTCCGCGGCCGACGACCTCCACGCCCCGGCTGGTCAGCGTCAGCGCCGCCCGGTAGGCGGCCTCCACCGTCGGGCCGACCGCGGTGTGGTCGACCCGGTCCACCGCTTCGGCAAGGGCGTCGACCGGTCCCCGCAGGGCGTCGGTGAACGCCTCCTCGGCGAAGCCGCCACCGAGCAGCCGGGCCTCGACGGCCAGGGCGTTGAACCGGTCGCGCCGATCCCTCAGCACGGTCCCGAGCGCCGACCCGACCGCCGACGTCACCCCCGCCACCGCAGCCAGGCCAGGTAGTTGGTGTAGCGCTGATGCAGGTACTTCAGCGCCAGGACGTCGTCGTAGACCGTCCCGTAGAGCTTCTTGCCCCTGGCCCACGACGCCAGCAGGCCCTCGATGCGGGTCAGCCGCTCGCGGGTGACCGACTCGGTCAGCCCGTCGATGCCGGCGTCGAACTCCGCGAGGAGGGCCGACACCGGATCGTCCTCGTCGCGACCCTGCCGGTCGAAGTCCGCGCACGACAGGTCGAACAGCCGCCGGATCCAGCCGACGCGGTCCGCCCGCAGCGCCGCGTTTCCCTCGGCCTCGAAGAACGGCGCGTCGAGGTCCGGCACCAGCCGGTCGTGCAGCACGAACCCGAGCACGTGGCGGACGTCGTCGAGCTGCACCGCCGCCATCCCCCGGAACCACGCCATCGCCTTGGCGAACGTCATGATCGTCATCAGCGCGCGGACCGACAGGCCGTTGAGGGTCTGCACGCCGAGGTCGGCCAGCCGGTCGGTGCCGGTGTCGTCGTCCAGCAGGTGCCGCTCGATGCCGGCCAGGCGGATGGTGTCCTTGGTCTGGTACTCCAGGACCGTGGCGGCGGACTCGGCGAACTCGAACTGGCTGGCGAAGAACTCCAGGCGACGGCGGATGCCCTCGGGGATCGGCACGGCCAGGATCTCCGCGTGCATGCGGTCCTGCTCGTCGCTGGTGAAGACCAGCTGCTCGGGAACCACCTCCGCTGGCCGGTAGCCGGCCTCGATCCGGTCCAGCAGCGCACCGAGGAACCGCGGGTTGAACGCCAGCGCCTTGACGGTCACGTCGATGCGGTCGCGAAGCGCCTCGATGACCTTGTAGGTCCCTCCGCCGGCGTCGTCGTTGGCGGTCAGGAACCACGCCCCCTCGGGGCATTCCTTGACCTGGTCCAGCATCTCGGCGTACCCGTCGCCCATCAACGTCAGCAGCGCCGACTGGGTTCGGGTCGGGATGCGGTTGTACTCGTCGACGATCCGCACCCGCATGTCCAGCCACGACCGCCAGGCGATGCGGATGTCGGCGGTGGAGGTGGCGCTGACGAGGTCGGCCGGCAGCGGGTTGCCGAGCAGGTCGGCGATGGTCATCTGCGGGTGGCCGTGCTGCATGCCGCGACGGACGTCGGTCAGCGAGTGCCCCGCGAGCACCCCGAGCAGGGTGGCCGTGGCGGTCTTTCCCCGGCCGGGGCCCCCGACCAGCAGGCATCGGGCGCGGACGGCGAAGTTGAGCAGCGGCAGCAGCACGAAGGAGGAGTAGCTCTGCCCGCTCGGCAGCGTGACCTCCGTGGCGGACTCACCGAACCGCCAGGACGGCGAGGGTCCGTCGTGGAAGTCCAGGTCGTAGTGCGGGCTGATGACGGCCCGGTTGACGATCCAGAAGTAGGCCTGGCGGAGCTTCTCGTCCAGCGGCAGCGTGCCGGCGTCCCCGGTGGCCTCCACCGGCAACGGCCCGTCGGTGTAGAGGTCGGCGACGTCGAAGGCCCGGCCGTCGGGACGCGCCCGGCGGGGGTTCGTCGGTGCCTGGGCGACGTGCTGCAGCCGTGTCCGGTCCATGGGTGCGACACGCTAACGCACGCCGCGGCCCGGAGGTGCGGGTCCGGACATGACGCGGCCCCGACCGCAGATGCGGTCGGGGCCGAAGCCGTGCGGGGGCGCTGGATCGTGTCCGCGCCGCGCCCGTCCTAGTAGTAGTGGGCCCGCCCACCGATGGCGTGGCCGAGGCGGCCAGCCAGGAACAGGACCACACCGACGACCAGCAGGATCGTACCGATGGTGGTCAGGATCGGGATACCGGCGAGGACGCCGATCAGCAGCAGGATGATGCCGAGGGTAATCACTTGATACACCTCTTTCGTTCGGGGAACTGTCAGGACCGGTCTGCTGCATGGGATGCCCCGTGCGTACGCCACTCAAACAACCCGGACTGACACCGACTAACCAGTCACTCCGGTCGAGCGCCCTCGATGCGGTCGACGAGCCGGACGATCGCACGTGCCCGCTGCACCAGTCCGGGGTCCAGCAGCTCGTCGTCGACCATCAGCAGGCCCGAGCGGTGCACCTCGGCCTCCCCGAGGCTGGCGACGATCTGGCGCGCCCAGTTCCGGGCCGCTCGGTCGGGGGTGAAGACGTCGTTGACGGGACCGACCTGTGAGGGGTGGATCACGGACTTGCCGAAGAAGCCCAGGGACTTGGCCCGCTTGGCGCTGGCCACCAGGCCAGCGACATCGTCGATGTGACCGAACACGCTGTCGATCGGCATGCCCTTCCCGGTGGCCCGCGAGACCATGACGATGTGGGAGCGGACGTGCAGCGTCGCCAGGTCGTCGTTGCCCGAGGCGGAGATGTCGGCGACGAAGTCACTGGCCCCGAACGCGGCCCGACGGGTCCGGGTCGTGGCCTCGAGGACGGGCCCCAGCAGCATCGCCCCCGACGCCGTCTCAACGGTCGGGTAGAAGCCGATCGTGCCCGACGCCATGCCGGCCGCGGCCTCCAGCTCCACCACCAGGGCATCCAAGCTGCGGACCTCGTCGACGGACTGCACCTTCGGCAGCCGCAGCGCGGTCACGCCGGGCTGGACCACCGCGCGCACGTCGTCGATGTCGAACCCGTCGGCCCAGCGGTTGACCCGCACGTGCACGTCGCACGTGGCCCCGCCCGCGCGGTCGGCCACGAAGTCGGCGACCGCACCTCGAGCAGCGACCTTGTCCTCCGGCGCCACGGAGTCCTCGAGGTCGAGGATGACGGCGTCGGCCTCGGAGGCGATCGCCCGCGCCATGGCGCGCGGCTTCGTCCCGGACGCGTAGAGGTACGTCCGGTGCAGTCCGGGTTCGGTACTCACCTCAGTAGGCCTCCCACGCGGCGACCACGTCGTCGAAGCGGTCCTTGTCCAGCACCGCACCCTCGCGACGGATCGCGTCGGGATCCAGCCGCAGCAACCGATCGAGCTTGATCCACGACGGACGTCCGCGGCTGTCCCAAGGGCCCGTCCCCAGCGGATGGTGATGGCGGTCGTCGTGTGCCCGCGAGGTCAGCGCCAGGGCGGCCACGTCGTCCTCGATGTGGCCGATGACCAGCAGGGGACGGTCCTTGCCCTGCGTCGGGTCGTCCTCGTAGGGCACCCAGGCCCAGACGACCTCGCCCGGGTCGGCGTCGTCGTCGCGGGCGGGGGCGTAGGCGACCCTCGGCCTGGCGGTGGCGGTGTCGACCTCACCGCGCCGTGCATCGACGTGCGGTGACGGCGAGGGAGCATGCGCGTGGGCACCAGGTGTGCGCGCAGCGTCGCGGCGGTCCCGGGCCGCCTTCCGCAGGGCCGGGACGACCACGTCCCGGGCGATCCGTACCAGTCGCTTCAGTCGTGGATCCATCTCGCCAACCGTACCGTCCGGGCCCCTCGGGTGGCGGGGACGAGGACCTGCCGGTGGCGCCCTGTCCCCGGACACGCCGAGGAGGGATCGCTGCGACGCGTGCGGTCCGGCCCTAGTCCGCTGTTGGCGGTGCCGCGTCGTCCAGCGCCGCCCTGACGTCGTCGCTGACCGCGACGGGCCCGCCGGCGAGCATCAGCCCACGGAGGCCGGAGGAGGACGACAGCAGGTCGACGACGACATCGGGAACGACCGACCGCGGCGTCAGCACGAGCGGGCTCCCGTGGCGGGCCGCGATGGGTCCGGCAGCCAGCGCGTCAGGCGAGGTCACGCCGTCACCGTCGCCCGAGGCGACCAGCGGGCGGCGCATGTCGAGCTGGCCACCGGCGGCCAGCTGGCCAGCAAGGGCAACCGCCGTCTCGTAGCGGGTGAGGCCCGCGACGCGGTCGACGGCGAACCCGGCAGCCCGGAGCGCCTCGGCGACGGCGTCGTCGATCGCCGCAGTCCCACCCACGATGGTCACGTCGGTGATCCCCAGCTCCAGGAGGGCGCCGAGCGCTTCCTCGGCCAGGCGGTCGGGGTGGGTCAGCAGGATCGGCCGGCCCAGTGCGGCCGCAGGGGCGCTGGCTGCCAGGGCGTCAGCGAAGTTGACGGCCGTGGCCAGGTAGGCGTGGTCGTCGACGGACCCGGTCCGCGTGGCGATCGCCGCAGCGGTGTGGAATCGCGTCGGCCCGTCGACACGCACGACGTCGATGCCCATCGTGCCGAGGGTCGAGGCGACCCCGTCGGACACCGCTGCGGTGCCACCGGCCAGGACGACCTGGTCGACGTCGAGCCGCTCGAGCTCGAGGAGCGTCGTGGTGGGGAGGTCGTCGGTCCGGGTCAGCAGCACCGGTCCGCCGACCTGGGCCGCGAGGGTGGCGGCGGCAAGCGCGTCGGGGTAGTCGTCAGCGCGGGCCAGCACCGCGGCGCCCGCGGAGGCGAACTGCGTCTGCGACAACCCTGCAGCGGTGGCGAAGCGATCCGGTGTGATCGCCGGGTCCGGGCCGTAGACCCGCAGGGTGGCCCCGTCGGCTTCCTCGAGGCCGAAGGTGCCGACCGTCACGAAGGACGCCCCTGCGGACTCGCGTCCCACGCGGGTGCCGAGCTCGTCGTGTGCACCGGTGTCGTGGAGTCGACTGATGGCGACGCGCTCGACGACGGCCTCCGCGAGGAGGTTCTCGACCCCCCGCACGCTGGCCTCGACGTACCCGTCGAAGGCATCGATGGTGGTGAAGTCGTCGTCGTCGGCGACGAGCGCGAGCTGGTACAGCGATGTCACCGACTGGAACCCGTCCACGGGCACGGTCTCGCGTCGCACGATGCGGCCATAGGCCGCCTCGCCGATGACGCCAGCCGGGACGATCACGGCGAAGCGCCCGTCGCAGGACAGGACACCGCCCCCGTCGGGGGTCACGTTCGGCGCTGCCGGGAACGGGCAGTCGACCTCGATCCCCGAACCCGGCGGATAGCCGGTGCCACCGTCGGTCCCGTCGCCGTCGGGGCCGGCCCCCAGCGTCACGCTCACCGCACGCGGCTCGCTGCGGAGTCCACCGGAGCCGACGACGGTCACGGTGTAGGTGTGCAGGCCTGGCGCGAGGTCGGCGTCGGCGAAGAAGCGCTCCCCGCGGGGCAGGACGGTGACGACCTCCCCGTCACGCGCGACCTCGTACCCGGCCACCATGGCAGCCGGGTTGCGCTCGTCGACGAAGGACAGGTTCGCGCCCCCCGCGGCGTTGGGTCCCGCGACCAGGCCGGTGACGGGGAAGATCGTGCGCAGGTCGACCGACAGCTGACCGGCCACGAGGGGCCGTCCGTCCGGGGCGGCCCAGCCGCCGTCGCCGGTGTACTGCACGATCGTCGAGCCGCTCTGCAGCTCGTCGTTGAGGGAGAGGGTGATGAGGGTGCCGTCGGCCGTCGTGGTGCGGACACCCGGGCCGTTCAGCAACCTGAACCCGGCGGGTCCGTCGGCGGTCGTGGTCACCGGTTCGGACGTGCGCACGGTGATGGTCGACAGGCCGTCGGTCTCTGCACTCAGCAGTCGTGGCAGGGCGGTCAGGCTGGCGTTCTCGTAGTCACCGACGTTGCCCGCGACGTCGGTGCCACGACCCCGGATGACGACGCCACCCATGGTCGCGAGGTCGACGGAGTCGGGGATCGTCCAGGTGTAGGAGCCGGAGCGGCCGTCCTCGCTGCTCGGCCCGTGGTTGGCCGGCGTGATCGGTCGTTCGTCCCCGTCGGCGTCGATCCACACGAGGTCGACGTCGACGACCCGTTCGTCGAAGGCGTAGAGGATCTCGATCTCGGTCGCGCCGGCGTCGTAGCCGGCGACCAGCGACACGAGCTCCGGCGGCAGGGAGTCCTCGACGATGGAGAACGTGGCAGGTGCCTCGGCCTCGTTGCCGTTCGGGTCGATGACCTCGACCCGGAAGCCGTTCTCGGTGTTGGCGTGCAGCGGGACGGTGAAGCGGAAGCGCCCGTCGGTCCCTGCGGTCCCCTCGAACAGCGCGCGGTCCTGCTGCTGGGCGAACACCATCGGCGCGGTCCGGAACACGCGGTAGGTGTTCGGCAGCGCCGAGCCGTCCGTCGTCCCGTTCAGGGTCCACGTGTAGGGGCACCCCTCGACGGGCTGGCCCGACTCCGTGCCGGTGGTGCAGTCCGTCCCGTCGGGCGCATCGGCGGCGGTGCTGACCGGTCCGGCCGGCACGCCGCTGATGGTCGGGTCGGCGGGCAGGAAGTGCTCCTCCGCGATGGTGTTGCCGGGCAGCAGGATCCGCTCGTCCCCTGCGCCCCGGAGGCTCCCGAGGCTCTGGTCGAAGGCGATCCGTGGCGTGGCGTTGGGGTCGCCCGGTGTCGACGGGAACGGCTGCACGAACGTCAGGGTGACGACCGAGCCGGCGCGGTTGGCCGACAGCGGGGTGCGGTCCGGGGTGTCGGTCTCGCCGGGCTGCTCGATCCCGTCGCTGGCAGCCCAGTCGAGGGCGATCGTGCTGCCGGCCAGGTCGACGCCGAACTCCAGCTCCACCCGCACGTCGCCGGTCCTGTTGGCGACGAGCTCGACGCGGTCGGGCCCGATGGTGCCGGCGAGGACCTCGACGGCGCCCTCCGCCACGTTGCCCGCGTTGCCGGCGAGGTCGTGTGCCTGCACCTCCACGAACAGGTCGCCGGCGTACCCCTCCGGCACCGGCACCTCGAACGACGACCGGTTGGCGGTGGTGTGGGTCTCCGTCGACCCGTCCGCGAACGTCACGACGACGTCCACGCGGTCGTGGTTGGCCTCGGTCAGGTCGTAGTCCAGGCGCAACGGCTGCCCTTGCGGATGCTCCTCCTGGGGGTCGCCGCCGAAGAGGCCACCGATGCCGCTGCTGGGAGGCGGCGGATAGGTCAGGTCGAGGACGGGGGCCGTGGCGTCGTGCACGATCTCACCCGACAGCGCCGCGCTGCTCGTCTGGCCGAAGATGTCCCGGGCGCGGGCGGAGAACCGGTACAGCCCGTCGGCGCCCAGCGGCATGTCGACCGACCAGCTGCGGTCCGCGGCGACCTCAGCGGTGTCGGTTACGCTGCCGCCGACCTGCTCGACGGCGACCTCGGTGATGGTGCTGGCGTCCTGCGCTGGCCGGAGCGTGCCGGACACGGTGACCTGCTCGGCCGCGATGTACCGCGGGTCGCCTGACGGCTGCTGGACGATGGGCGGCAGGATGTCCGGCAGCTGTCCGCCGAGGGGGCGGGTGAACTGCTCGAGCGCGTTGGTGGCCTTGTCCCGGTACCGGGTGTCGGTGGGCGACCAGGACACCGAGGCCGCGGCGTTGACCGGGGCGGAAGCGGTCAGCCGTCGTGTTGCCCCCGTGCCCGTGGCGGTGACGGCCTGGTCCAGGATCCGCCACCGTCCGGCGTTGCCGTCGGGCGTGACCGGCTCGGACAGGGTCACGACGACCGTGTTGGGGTCCTGGGGGTCGATCACGGCGTCCAGGACGAACGGGACGATGGTGTCCAGGTGGTAGGCGGTCGGGTTGAAGTCGCCGTCCTCGCGTTCGGACGCGGTCTGCTGGTTGCGGTCCTCCGAGGAGTTGCCCGACGGGTCGGTCGCGACCGCGAGGAGGGTGAACACCCGGTCCTGGGTGGACTGCCCGCTGGGCCGCGGCAGCGTGGCGCTGACCGTGGTGCGACCCAGCAGGTCGACGGATGGGCTGGCCGGCTCGATGGTCAGCTGCTGGCGCTGCCCACCCACGATCCCGAACAGGGTCAGCTGGTGGTTGGGGTTGAGGTTGGAGAGCTGCACCTCGACGGGGTTGCGGTTGCCGACGACAACGACGGGGCTCCCGTCGCCGTTCTCGCTGGTGGCGACCCCGTTGACCCGGTCGATCTGCGGCACGGCCGGGCGGATGTTGTCGGTCGTCGTCATCGTGCGCTCGGCACCGATGTTGGTGATCGGGTTCCCCGCCCGGTCGCCGTACCGTCCCCGTACGCTCTCGGGGTCGTAGGTGACGGTGTAGACGACGTCCTCGCCCCCGCCGCTGGCCAACCTGAGGATCCTGGTGCAGCCGCTGTCGAGGTTGGGACAGTCCCGTTCCTCCTGCTGCACCGCGGTGACGGGCACGTTGGTCCCCGATGCGGTCCGGACGGTCCAGTCAGCCGCGGAGTCCGACTGGGGGATGCCGCCGACGGTGGAGCGGACCACGACGGGTTCGGAGAAGATCACGACGATCTCGTTGGACGACCGGGTCACGGCGGCGACCCAGCGGGGCGCGTTGTAGTCCACGTCGAGGGTGTTGCTGCGGAACACCTGCCCGTTGACCACGATCTCGAGCTGGACGGCGTCGACCTCGCCGTGGTTGATGGCGCACCCGCTCGGATCGTCGAACAGGCAGTTCAGCGTGCCCTTGCCGCTGAGCGACCCGTTCTGGACGATGATGTTCTCCTCGGGCGACTCCGCCGCGGTGCGGTTGCGCCCCGCGATCTGCTGCTCGGCCTCCACGGAACCGTCCGGTGCGAGCGCCAGGAAGACCGCACGGCTGATCTGGCCGTCGGGAAGGCCGGACCCGCTGAACTCCAGGGTGCTGCCGCGACGCACCGACGGCTTCCCCGCGGAGTCGGTGATGGTGATCTGGCCCTGCGCGAGCACGGGAGTGGGCAGGAGCCCGAACCCGAGCACCAGGACGGTCGTGACTGCGAAAAACCGTAGGAAAGTCAATGTGTCCTTGCCCATGCCCCGTGACTGGCCTTCGATGGTACTGCCTTGCCCCATGGGGAGTCAGGTCACAGACGTCCACGACCCGGCCGCTGGTACGGCCGGGTCGTGGGTTCGTGGGGCAACGGTGACCTAGCTGGCGAAGATCACGTCGGTCGCGCTGCGGTTGCCGGCGAGGTCCTCGTACACGTCGAGGGCGTCGGTGCCCTGGAAGAGGTAGGACACGCCGTACAGCGGGACACGGTTGTCGATGCTCAGGCCCGACAGCACCCGGGTGCTGGCGGTCTCGCCCTGCTGGACGTCGAACACACCGCGGTAGAGGAACTCGTCCTGCTGCTGGCCGGCGTCGGGGTTGCGCTGGACCGTGGCCCAGTCCTGGTTGGCGTTGCGACCGCCGGCCAGGCTCTCGTTGTAGCCGACGGTGACCTGGCTGGCGTCACCCGACAGGGTCGAGGCGACGATGGCCGGGACGGTCTGGTCCAGCACCATGGTCAGGTTCAGCGGGATCGCCGAGAACTGGCTGCCGGGTGCGGCGTTGGGGTTGAAGAAGGTGATGCGACGGGTCAGCTCGCAGTTGGGGCCGACCAGGGTGCCGGTTCCGGCCCCGGTGTCGCAGCCGTTGGTGTTGGTCGGGAGCGGGATGTCGATGGTGGTGAACCCGTCCCCGTCCACGGTCGGTGCGGTCTCGGTGAAGAGGCGGTTGCCGAGCTCGTCGGTGACGACGATGTCGTAGGCAGCGGAGGCCGCACCCACGGTGATGTGGGGGGTCTGCGTACCGGGCTGGCCACCGCGGTTGACGTGGAACACGAAGTCGTTGTTGTTGGGGTCACCCAGCGGGCCGACGGTCTCGTAGCTGCCGTCGTTGGCGTCGGTGTCGTAGCGCTGCAGCTGGTTGAACAGCGGGTTGGCGGGGGCGATGCGGGTGAAGGTCACGTCCTGCAGGAAGTCGACCAGGTTGTTCGCACCGTCGTGCAGGTCGTCGGCCAGCAGGCCGCTGCCGTCGTAGGTGACCTGGTAGGGGAAGTTCGGGTCGATGGTGCTGAGCAGGCCCAGGATGCGGATGTTGTCGGGGCCGGCGACACCGGACTGGCACGACTGCCCGTTGGAGTAGAAGACCGCGACGACGGTGGTCTCGTCGACGTCCCAGGAGGAGGGAGCGCAGCCACCGGCGATGACGGACGTGCCGTCGGCGTCGTTGTAGTCGTTGGTCAGCTCGACCGAGACGTAGTAGCGGCCGCCGGTCTGGCCCAGCGGGTCCACGGTGTCCTCGGCGTTGCCGTCGACCAGCGCGGCCTCCTTGATGACGGGGACGGCGTTGTCGATGTCGGCGTCGGCGAAGGCGCCGGAGCCGTTGCCGGCTGCGTCGGTCAGGTCGGCCTCGAGCGTCACCAGGCCGAAGTCGGGCAGGGGCATGGACGCGGTGCCGTTGTTGGTGGGGACGCTGTCGGGCAGGACGAACGTGCCGCTGAAGGCGGTCCCGGAGCCGTTGACGGTGACGGGGATCGGGTCGGAGGTGGCCATCGTCAGGTTGTTGCGGACGCGAGCGGTGACGGTCAGGTCATCGGGGAGGACGGTGTTGCCCTGCTCGTCGGAGATCTCGCCGTCGAAGTCGAGGGCGTCGCCGGCCTTGCCCTGGAGCTGCCCGGCCGGGAGGTACAGGTCGAAGCGTTCGATGATCGGCGCGATGTTGTCGATCAGGATCAGGTTCGCCAGCGGGATGGTCTGGCTGTAGGCGAAGCCGTTGGAGTCGGTGCCGCCGGACAGGGTCAGGGTGCCGTTGAGGACGCCGGTCGGGACGTCGGCGTTGATGGTGATGGGGGCGAACTCGAAGGTGGCGACGGAGTTCTTCGCCCAGGGGGTGCCGTCCCAGCTGATCGTTGCCGGAGCGGTGTAGGGGCCGCCCGGTCCGGTCAGCTGCAGGCTGGCGGAGGCGCCGGTGACCGTCGGCAGGTTCAGCTTCTCCGCCTCGAGGGTCAGGTCGTAGGTGACGCCGCCGTCGTGGTTGCCGTTGCTGTCCTTGCGGGATGACCGCACGACGGGGTCGGACAGGGAGTCGAGGTCCACCTCGAGGTAGGCCTCCCCCTGGACGGTGAAGCTGCCGGTCAGTGGCCCGGCGGTGGCGCCGGCCGAGGCGATGCTGACGGACAGGGCCTCGGCGGCCTGCTCCGGCGTGATGCCTCGCTGGGTGGAGAAGGTGAAGGTGACGTTGGTGTCCTTGGTCGTGCCCTCGACCGCCGTGGCGCCGATGCCGGCAACGGTGACGGCGGGGCGCGCGATGGAGTTGATGGTGGGGACGACCGAGATGCCGTTGCGGGCGAAGCTGCGGGCCGTGAAGCGCGCGGTGATCGTCTGGCCACGGGTGGCCACCCCGTCGCCGACGACGCCGTTGGCGACCTCGACGATGGAACCGGAGACCAGCTGCAGGACCTTGACGGTGACGTTCAGGCCGGGCAGGCGGTCGAAGGTGCCGTTCGCGCCGCCGTCACCGGAGACGTCGACGACGAAGGCCTGCGTCTGCTCGGCGCTGTTGGGTGCACCGACCCGTCCGGTGAAGGGGATGTCGAGGGTCGCGCCGGGAGCCAGGCCCGTCAGGCCCAGTCCGCCGCCCACCGGCGTGAAGTCGTAGAAGCCGCCACGATGGGACACGCAGTTCCAGCCGGAGACGGCCGGGCATGCCTCGTCGAGCAGGATCGCCGGAGGGGTGACCCGGATGTAGTCGATCGTCTCGGTCGGGGCGAACAGGGGCGACTCGCCGTTGCGGACGGTGACCGTGAAGGCCTTGTCCGTGCCGGGGAAGACGGTGGACCTGTCGATCGAGGCGGACGCCGCGGGGGCTGCCGAGGCGATCACCGCGGGCAGCAGCCCGAACGCCATCACCGCCAGTCCGACGACCGCAACCAGACGCTTGAACATCGCACACACTCCCGGAAGTAGGGGGGAAGAAACTTGCTTCACCCCGCTCAACGAGCGGGGGCCCCGTGCGTTACGTGGAAGTCCGGGTCAGTCCGAAAAGGCGACGACCCGAGCCCACGTGGGTGGGTCGGGCCGTCGCGCGGGTCCGGGACCGGCTAGCTCTGGAAGATGACGTCCTCGAGGGTGCGGTTGCCCGCGAGGTCCTCGTAGAGGTCCAGCGGGTCACCGTTGTAGAGGAACGACACGCCGTACAGGCCGACGCGGGAGTCCAGCATCAGGCCGGACAGCACGCGGGACGACGCGTTCGCCCCGTTGTCGACGCTGTTCACCGGCCGGTAGAGGAAGTCGTCCTGCTGCTGGCCGGCGTCGGGGTTGACCTGGACGGTCGCCCAGTCCTGGTTGGCGTTCCGGCCGCCGGCCAGGATCTCGTTGTACCCGACGTCGACCGCGTCGCTGCCGTCGAAGGCGGCGGCGGCGATCCGGGGGACGACCTGGTCGAGCACGACGGTCAGCTTCAGCGGGTCGACGCTGAACTGGGAACCGGCCTCCGCGAAGGGGTTGTGGAAGGTGACGAACCGGGTCAGGTGGCAGTCGTCGCCCACGACGACGCCGGTTCCGACGCCGGTGTCGCAGTCGGCGATGTCGGCGATGACCGGCAGGTCGACGGTCACCTGGTCGTTGTCGTCGACCTCGGGGTCGGCGACGACGTAGAGGGTGTTGCCGGCGCCGTCGCGGACGTGGACCTCGTACACCGAGGAGGCCGCACCCACGGTCACGTGCGGTGCCTGCGTGCCGGTCGCGCCGGCCACGCCACCACGGTTGAGGTGCACCATGCGGTCGTTGTTGCCGGGGTCGCCGTAGACGGTGACCTGCTCGAAGGACCCGTCGTCGGCGTCGCTGTCGTACCGCTCGAGGGTGGTGAAGACCGGGTTGCGCGGGGCGATCCGGGTGATGGTGTCGATGGCGTCCTGCAGCAGGGTGTTGTCGGCGCCGTCCTGGAGGGCGTCGCTGAGCAGGCTGCCGTTGTCGTAGGTCAGCTCGTAGGACCGGTCGGGGTCGAGGTCCTCGAAGACGGTGATGATGCGCTTGTCGTCCGGGCCGGGCTGGCCGTTGCGGCAGGCCGACCCGTCGGAGTAGTAGACGCCCTCGACGGTGGCACCGGCGAGGCGCCAGGTGGAGGCGTTGCAGCCACCGGTCAGCAGGCTCTCGCCGTTGGGGCCGACGTAGTCGTTGGCCAGCTCGACCTCGACGTAGTAGCGGCCCGCGAGCGGCCCGGAGGCGATGTCGGGGGCGTCGGTGGCAGTGCTGTCGGCCAGCGCGGCGAGGACGGCCGCCGGGTCGGCGTTGTCGATGTCCTGGGTCAGGTCGGCGTCGCTGGCGTTGCCGGCGACGTCGGTGATGCTGGCGGACGCCGCGAGGGAGGAGAAGTCCGGGACGGCGACGTCGGAGCCGCCGAAGCCGACCTCGTCCGGCACGGTCCAGTCGACGCTGAAGCTGGTCCCGCTGAACTCGGGCTCGGCGTGGATCTCGAAGGGCTCGCTCTGCTGCAGGGTCACCTTGTCGGTCACGGTCCCGCTGATGACGAAGTCCAGGGTCGGCGAGCTCTGCGGGTCGACGATGTCACCGGTGAAGGTGATGACGTCACCCGACTTGATCTGCAGCTGCCCCGAGGGGATCTCGACCTCGAAGTCCTGGATGAGCGGGGCGAGGTTGTCGATGAGGACGATGCTCGGCAGCGAGATCGTCTGGCTGTAGGGGTGCCCGTTGCTGTCGGTCCCGCCGGACAGGGTCAGGGTGCCGGTGAGGGCCTCGGTGTCGATGTCGGCGTCGATGGTGACCCCGGCAGCGGTGACGGTGGCCACGCTGTTCTCGGCCCACGGGGCGCCGTCCCACGACAGGGTCGTGCTGGCCGCGGCGAACGGGCCGGTGGTCGCGCCCTGCAGGGCGAACGTGGCCGTCGCGTCGGCCACCGTCGGGATGTTCAGCTTGTCGAGGTCGAAGGTGAAGTCGTAGTCGAAGCCACCGATGTGGGCGCCCGTGCCGTCCTTGCGGGACGACCGCACCACCTCGGGGGCGACGCTGTCGAGGTCGGCCTGCAGGTAGGGCTCGCCCTGGATGGTGAAGGTGCCCGTGATCGTGCCGGCGTCGCTGGCGCCGCCCGTGTCGAGGCCGACGGTGACGGTCGGGGTGGCCGAGCGAGGGGTCCGACCACCCGTGGTGGTGTAGTCGAAGGCCACGTCGGTGTCGACGGCGTCACCGGCCGTGCCGAGCGCACCGATGCCGGGGAGGGTGACGGGGGCACCGGGGGTGCCGTCGATCAGGGGCGTCACCGTGATGTCCTGCCGCGCGTAGGACGTGGCGGTGAACCGGGCATCGATGGTCTGCCCGCGGGTGGCGGTGTTGTCCGCCGGGGTGGACGTCTCGAGGATGGAGCCGGCCACGAGGTCGAGCACGTGCACCGTGAGGTCCAGGTTGGCGTAGCGGTCGAACGAGCCGTTGGCGCCACCTTCGTCGGAGATGTCCACGACGAAGTTCTGGGTCTGGTCGGCGCTCTGGGGGGCGCCGATGTCAGCGGTGAAGGTGATGTCCAGCGATCCACCGGGGACGATGCCCAAGCGCCCCTGAATGTCGGGGGTGCCGGTCGGCTCGAAGTCGTAGAACCCTCCGCGGTGGGAGACGCAGGACCAGCCCGACACGGTCGGGCAGCTGTCGCCCAGCAGCATGGCCGGCGGGGTGACCCGGACGTAGTCGATGACGTCCTGGGCGCTGGTCAGCGGGTTCGCGTCGTTCTCCACCGTGATGGTGAAGTCCTGGCCTGCCCCCGGGAAGACGTCGGTGGCATCCAGCGACACGGTCGCGGCAGGTGCGGCCATGGCGCTCAGCGCGGGCAGCAGCCCGAGCGCAAGGGCGATGAGCCCGACGACTGACAAACACTTCTTCAACATGATCTGCTCCCGTTCCCGTCTGGGGTGGTCGGCTCCCGCCCGTTCCGGACGTCTCTGGTGCGGGGGTTCGACGGCCGGTGACGTCATTCCTCCCGCGAGTGCCGGACAATTGCGCGGATCGCGACAAACCGCCCCGCGGGGGCAGGAAAAGGGAGAAGGCCCGGACCGTTCGGTCCGGGCCTCCTGATGTCGAGGTGCCTAGCTCTGGAAGATCACGTCGGTCGACGTGCGGTTTCCGGCCAGGTCCTGGTACAGCTCCAGCGGAGCGCCGTTGTAGAGGAACGACACGCCGTACAGGCCCACTCGGGAGTCCAGCAGGAGGCCCGACAGGACGCGGCTGGCACCGTTGGCACCGTTGGCGACGTCCTGCACCGGACGGAACAGGAAGTCGTCCTGCTGCTGGTTGGCGTCGGGGTTCACCTGGACCGTGGCCCAGTCCTGGTTGGAGTTGCGTCCGCCGGCCAACGCCTCGTTGTACCCAACGTTCACCGCGTCGCTCCCGGACATGGCCGCCGAGGAGATCTGCGGCAGGACCTGGTCGAGCACGACCGTCAGCTTCAGCGGCTCGAGGGAGAACCGCGATCCACTGGCGGCGTTGGGGTTGAAGAACGTCACGAAGCGGGTCAGCTCGCAGTTCTCGCCGACGATGGTGCCCTGGCCCTGGGTACCGCTCTCGCAGTCACCAAGCAGCGCCGGGATCGGCAGGTCGAGGGTGGTCTGGTCGTTGTCGTTGACCGTCGGAGCCGGCACGCGGTACAGCGTGTTGCCCGCCTGGTCGAGGACGCGGACCTCGAACGCGGTGGATGCGGCACCCACGGTGACATGCGGGACCTTGCTGCCCGATGTCGCCGCGGGACCACCGGCGTTGACGTGGACGACCCGGTCGTTGTTCTCGGGGTCGCCATAGACGGTGACGGTCTCGTAGGAGCCGTCGTTGGCGTCGGTGTCGTACCGCTGCAGCTGGCTGAACAGCGGGTTCGGCGGGGCGATCGTGGTGATCGTCTGCGCCACGAAGTTGAGGACCTCGTTGGCGGCACCGTCGAACATGTCGTCGTGCAGGAGGACCCCGGAGTCGAACTCGATCTGGTACGGGAAGTTCGGGTCGAGGTCCGACAGCAGCGCGAGCACGCGCTTGTTGTCCGGACCGGCCACACCGTTCTGGCAGCGGGCACCGTTGGAGTAGTAGACCCCGATGACGCTGGTCTCGTCCTGGTCCCACGACAGCGGGTTGCAGCCACCAGCGATGAGGCTGGTGCCGTCGTCCTTGTTGTAGTCGTTGGTCAGCTCGACCTCGATGTAGTACCGAGCGCCGGGGAAGTTGTCCTGCCCGTCGAACTGGTCGTCCTGGAGGGTGGCGATCCGAACCGTCGGAACCGCGTTGTCGATGTCGATGTCCCCCGATGCGGTGCTCTGGTTGTTGGCGACGTCGGACAGGGACGCGTCGGCAGTGAAGAGCGCGAACTCGGGAAGGGGCGTCTGGACGCCGCCGAAGGGCACGGTGGCCGGCATCTGGTAGGACACCGAGAAGCTGTCACCCGTGAACGACGGGTTGGCGAAGACGGTGATGGGGTCGCTCTGCTGCATCGTCAGCTTGTTGGTGACCGTACCGGTGATCGCCAGGTCCAGGCTCGGGCTGTTCTGGGGGTCGTCGATGTCGCCCGACAGGACGATCGTGTCGCCGGCCTTGACCTGGAACTGTCCGGAGGGGATCGCGATGTCGAAGTTCTGGATGATCGGGGCGATGTTGTCGATCAGGATCAGGCTCGGCAGCGGGATCGTCTGGGAGTAGGGGAACAGGTTGTCGTCGGTGCCGCCGGCCAGCCGCAGGGTGCCGTTGAGCACCCCGGTGTCGACGGCGCTGTTGATCGCCACGTTGGCGACCGTGAAGGTCGCGATGGCCCCCTCGGCCCACGCGCCACCGTTGGACCACGTGATGGTGGCCGGCAGCTGGCCCGCCGGCGCGCCGGGACCACTGAGCTCCAGCGTTGCGGTCGGTGCCGTCTGCATCGTCGGGATGTTCAGCTTCTCCGCGTCGATGGAGATGTCGTAGCTGAAGCCGCCGATGTGGGTGCCGTCGTTGTCCTTCTGCGAGGAGCGGACCACCTTGGGCTGCACCGAGTCGAGGTCGGGCACGAGGTAGGCCTGGGCCTCGGCGGTGAAGTTGCCGGTGAGCGGACCGGCAGAGGATCCGCTGGACGTGACCGACGCGGTGATCGGCAGGTTCGCCGTCCGGGGGGACAGCGCGGCCGTCGTCGACACGGTGAACGGGACGGGGGTGCTGGTCGTGCTGCCCTCGACTGCTGCGGCCCCGATGCCGGGCAGGGTGACGGCCGTCTGTGCGGCACCGTTGACCGTCGGGGTGATGGTGATGGGCTGCCTGGCGTAGCTGATCGCCTGGAACTGGCCACCGACCGTCTGTCCTCGGGTGGTGATCCCGTCGGTGTTCGGCGACGTCTCCGCGATGGAACCAGCGAGCAGGTCGAGGACCTTGACCGTCAGGTTCAGCGCCGGGAGGCGGGTGAACGTGTTGTTCGCCCCACCCTGGTCCGACACATCCACCACGAACGGTTGGGTCTGGTTGGCGGTGTTGGGTGCGCCGATGTCACCAGCGAAGGTGATCGCCAGTGACTGACCGGCGGCGATGGTGCCGCCGCTGAGGTCATAGAACCCGCCTCGGTGGGAGGTGCACGTCCAGGTGCTGGCGGGCGAGATCGTGGGGCACCCCTCGTTCAGCAGCAGCGCCGGGGGAGTCACGCGGACGAAGTTGATGCGCTCCAGGGCCCCCAGGGACAGGGGGTTCGCGTCGTTGCGGACGGTGAGGGTGAAGGACTTGCCCTGTCCCGGGAACACGCTGGCGGTGTTCAGCGTCGCTGAGGACGGCGGCGCGGCGGACGCGCTGAGGGCGGGCAACAAGGCGTACGCCATGACAACAGCCGCCAGCAGTGCCAGTGGCTTCGTGAACATCCTGCGGCTCTTCATGGCCGGGTCCCTTCGAGTGGTGGCGACCCGTCGACGTGCGGGTCCTCGCAGGGATGGTTCGCCGTGCACTGCGGCGGTTCCTGCTACCACAAACGAGTAGTTTTCACGAGGAACCGTTTCAGGAACGTGCACCGGGCGGCGTCACGGGCCCGAACCACTCGTCGTTGGCGTTGGGTGCCATTCCCCACAGGATCGTGGCCGACACCGAGCCGAAGTCCGGGTTGAGCAGGACGACGAACGCGCGCTCGTCCGCTCCAACGTGCACCTGACGCCTGCTGGGAATCTTTTCCACGTGCACGGACCCGTGGTCGGTCACGGTGATCAGGTGGGCGTCGACCGGACCGCGGAAGTCCAGCGACGCCGACCCCGTGATCTCTGCCGCCATGACGCCGCCGTCACCCAGCGTGCGGTCATAGCGGTTGCCGACGGGCAGCTGGCGAACGTGCCATCGGGCGAGATGCGCACCCCAGTCCCGGTACTCCGAGAACTCGTCGGATGGGGACCGCCAGCCGTACCCCTGCCCCGTGATGGCAGAGACCGCGAACGTCAGCAGGTTGCTGCTGAGCGACCGACCGGAGGCGGTACCGAGCCCGCCGACGGTCTTGCTGAAGTCACTTCCCGTCGGCCCGCCGGTGGCTGACTCCTCCAGCAGGCGGACGAGGCGATCGATGCCGTTCCGGCCGTACCAGGACATCCAGAACAAGCAGGCGTCCTCGGCATGGCCGTTGAACGGTCCCTCGCCGAAGGCCTTGTCGGGCGAGTTGCCCTGGAACCCGTTGCATCCCTGCGCCGATCGCTGGTACAGCGGGCTTCCGGGGATGTAGGACGCCTCGGAGTACAGGTGGAGCGACTCCTGCATGCGAGCCGTCCCCTCGGCGAAGGCCGGGGACAACGACTCGTTGCCGGACAGCTCGGCGTACCCGTGCTGGACGTTGTGGAAGATCTCGTGCCCGAGGATCGTCCTGAACCCGAGGGCCTCCTCGGTGTAGTGCATGCCGAGCTGGGACTGGAAGTACACCGCCTGGCTGGAGAGGTGCACGTTGAAGGTGTCGGTGGCGACCGTGCACGCGATGCAGAACAGGCTCAGGGCGTCGTCGACGAAGACGGTGCCCTGGGCGCCGGGCAGCCGGTTGTCCAGCCCCCAGAGCAGGAACTCCTCGTAGTTGTCGAGGCTCCAGTCCCGGACCGAGCGGTAGAAGTCCGCTTCGCGGATCCCCGTGTCGTCCTCCAGGTCCGGGCTGATCGTGGTGTCGCCCGCGGAGACCAGGATCTCGAAGCCGTCGGAGGCGGTGCCCCGCGTGACGATCTCCGGCTGGTCGAGTGCGGAGAGGGGGTCGTCAACGGCGTGGACCAGGCCATCGCCGCCGCGACGGAAGCCCATGGACGCGCCCGGCAGGGCGGTCAGTCCCCCGTGGTCGGGCGCCACCGGCGGGACCGCGAAGTCCACGGCGGTCCACCGGGCCTCGCGCAGCCCCTCCTGGTCCATGACCACGGTCCACTCGGCCACCACCCCGTTGGTCCGCGCGTGCGAGACGGCGTGCACCGTCCCGTCGACGGTGCGCACGTCGGACCAGCGGAGGTCGACGAAGTTCGGCGTGGCCAGCACGGTCGCCGCGGCCAGCGCACGTTCCTCCGTCGTCAACGTCGCACCCGCGGCCAGCCAGGTGTTCACCGCGGTCGCATCGCACCAGGCCTCGCCGACACCCAGGAGCCTCGTCCGACCGCCGCCGATCAGGACCGGATCGTCGACGACAATGGTCCGGCGACCCGCGACGACCTCGATCGTGGCGTCGGTGACGGCCGCGCTGGGGACGCACGAGGCGTCCGATGTAGCCACGGGCAGGGGTGCTGCGCCCGCGCTGGTCGCGGTGGCGACGAGCAGGGCCACGAGCAGGGTGGCGACGGCGGTCCGGGCATGGACGCTGGACAACACGACAGTCCTCTGGGAAACCAACATGGGGGGTCGGCCGATGCTTCGACACGGCAGCCCCGGAGTCCTGCACGAACACGCCGTTCCGCTGTGGGCGCGTCCGCCCATCGCGCATACCCTCCCCCTGCACATGGACTTCCTGCTCGAGCCCTTCGCGGCCGGCTTCACCCAGCGAGGGCTGGTCGCCGGCCTGCTCGTCGCGACGATGTGCGGCACCGTGGGCGTCTGGGTCGTGCTGCGATCGCTGGCGTTCATGGGCGACGCCCTCGCCCACGGGGTCATCCCGGGCATCGCCGTTGCCGCGCTGGTGGGGGTCGACCTGACCATCGGCGCCGCCATCGCCGCAGCCCTGACGATCGGTGGCGTGTCCTTCGTCAGCTCCCGGGCGCGGCTGCCCGAGGACACCGGGACGGGACTGCTGTTCGCGGGGATGTTGTCGCTCGGTGTCGCGATCATCTCGCGGTCGGGGTCCTTCGCCGTGGACGTCACGGCGTTCCTGTTCGGTGATGTGCTGGGCGTGACGTCCTCCGACCTGATCCTCCAGGGCGTCGCCGCGACGATCGCCGTGCTGGCGTCGGTGCTGGGATACCGCGCCTTCCTCGTCCTGTCCTTCGACGAGCGCAAGGCCCAGCTGCTGGGCCTGCGGCCGGCCGTGGCCAGGGCGGTGCTGCTGGCCCTCATCGGCTTGGTCGTGGTGACCGCCTTCCGGACCGTCGGCAGCCTGCTGGTGTTCGGGCTGCTGGTCGCCCCGGCCGCCACGGCCACCCTGCTGGTGCGCCGTGTCCCCACGATCATGGTCGTGTCCACGGTGCTCGGGTGGGCCGCGGTGGTGATCGGCCTGGAGCTCAGCTACCACCTCGACCTGGCCGGCTCGGCCGCCATGTCGGGCACGTCGGTGGCGATGTTCTTCATCGTCCTGACGGGTCGCGAGGTCGCCGACCGCATCCGCTCGGGACGGACTGCCCGGGCCACCTGAGCAAAACCGACCAAGTTGACTGTTTGGTGGCGCGCTGCCTAGGCTGCGCGTCAGATGGCTGCCGCCGACGCCCCGAACGTCCCCCTCCAGCAGCGCGCGCTGCGCACCCGCGCGAAGATCCTCGACGCCACCGTCGAGAGCCTCGTGGACGACGGCTACACGGCGACCACCACCGCTCGGGTGCAGGAGCTGGCCGGGGTCAGCCGTGGTGCCCTGATCCACCACTTCCCGTCCAAGCAGGAGCTGCTGATGGACGCGGTCGCCCACCTCGCGGTCAGGCGCGGGCGGTGGTTCACCGAGCAGGCCACGAAGCTGGACTCCCCGGCCGATCGTTGCGCCGCCGGCATGGGGTTGCTGTGGTCGACGATGAGCGGACCGCTGTTCGCCGCCGCGACCGAGCTGTGGGTCGCCGCCCGCACCGACGACACGCTCCGCGACGCGCTGGTCGTCCACGAACGGCGCCTCGGCGCCGACGCACGGACGGTCATCGCCGATGTGCTGGGCGAGCCGCACCCCGAGGACCCCACGTTCAGGGCGGCCCTGGACCACGCCCTGCAGACGTTCCGTGGCGCGGCGCTGACCGCGCTGCTGCGCGACGACGCCCGGTGGGAACGCCGGATGGTCCGCGCCACCACCGACACCTTCTGCCAGATGATGAACCACGACCCCCAGAGGACCCGACCATGAGCACGATCAACTGGATGCCCCGCACCGGCCTGGACGAGGAGCACCTGCACTTCCAGCAGATGGCCCGCCGGTTCATGGAGAAGGAGGTCGCGCCGCACAACGAGGAGTGGGCTGCGGCAGGACAGGTCGACCGTGACGTGTGGCTGGCCGCCGGTGAGGCCGGGCTGCTGTGCATGGCCGCCCCCGAGGAGTACGGGGGCACCGGGGTCGACGACTTCCGCTTCAACGCCATCATCAACGAGGAGCAGGTCCGCGTCGGATCGTCCGGCCCCGGGTTCGCGGTCCACACCGACATCAACCTCCCCTACGTCATGCGGTACGGCAACGACGAGCAGAAGGCCCGCTACCTGCCGAGGATGGTCAGCGGCGAGTGCATCACCGCCATCGCCATGACCGAACCCAACACCGGATCGGACCTGTCGGGTATCAAGACCTCGGCGGTTCGCGACGGTGCGGACTACGTGGTCAACGGCGCCAAGACGTTCATCTCCAACGGGCAGATGGCCGACATGGTCATCACGGTGGTCCGGACCAGCGACGACCCCCACAAGGGCCTGTCGCTGCTGCTGGTCGATGCCGACACCCCCGGCTTCGCCCGCGGGCGCAACCTCGACAAGGTCGGCATGAAGGCCCAGGACACCTCCGAGCTGTTCTTCGACGACTGCCGGGTGCCGGCCAGCCAGCTGCTCGGCGAGGAGGGCATGGGGTTCCTCTACCTCGTCGGCAACCTGCCCCAGGAGCGACTGTCGATCGCTTGCACCGCCGTGTCGGCGGCCGAGGCGATCTTCGAGGAGACCCACGCCTACATCACCTCCCGAAAGGCGTTCGGACGCAACGTCGGGTCGTTCCAGAACAGCCGCTTCGTCATGGCCGAGCTGCGCACGAGGATCGAGCTCGGGCGGGTGTTCATGGACCGATGCCTGGACCTGCACAACGCCGGCGAGCTGTCCATCGAGCACGCCGCGATGGCGAAGTGGTGGACCACGGAGATGCAGGTCAACGCCATCGACCGGTGCCTGCAGCTGCACGGCGGCTACGGCTACATGACCGAATACCCGGTGGCCCGTGCCTACGTCGACAGCCGCGTGCAGACCATCTACGGCGGCACCACGGAGATCATGAAGGAGATCATCGGCCGCGGCATGGGCCTGTAGGCCCCCGCCGAGTCAGGGGGACCGCGTCGGCGCCACCGTCGACCCGTGGGCGAGGATCGTGCCGACGACGTCGGCCACGGCCTCGCCCTTCTCCACGTAGGCAGCCGCGCCTGCACTGAGGCTTCGTTCGGCCAGGTGGTCACGGGCAAAACCGCTGAGCATGATGACGGTCGAGCCCGGCGCAGCCTGCCGGACCAACGGCAGCGCGGTGAGACCGTCCATGACGGGCATGGCGACGTCGAGGAGCACCACGTCGGGCTGGAGGGCTGCTGCCTGCTCGACCGCTTCCCTCCCGTCGCCGGCCTCACCGACGACCACGAAGCGGCTGTCGCGTTCCAGGTTGAGCCGCAGGAGGAAACGCAGGTCCAGCGCGTCGTCGACGAGGAGGACCCGGATGGCCCCGGCACGGCCGGACCCGGACTGCTCGGCCGGGGGCAGTGGCTCGTCGAAGAGGGTCTCGAGCATCGCCGCCGACTCCCGGACGAGGTCGCCGGAGCCGAGCGGCTCGTGACCCTGGTCCAGCAGGTCGACCATCATGTGCCGGGCATCGGCCAGCACGCGCGACAGGTACTCCCCGGCGGCCTCGCCTCGGCCCGCCTCCAGGGCCAGCAGGGCGCTGGTCAACCGCTGGATGACGTTGTCGTTGATCTCCACGGCCTGCCGTCGTCGGCGGCGGGTCTCCTGCAGCCGCATGTCGAGCTGGACGACGTCCTCGATGCTCTTGCGCAGCGCTTCCTCTGCACGGACGCGGACGGTGACGTCCAGGCACGACCCGCGCATGCGGATGGGGTTGCCGTGTTCGTCGGTGTCGACGGTCCCCTGGCTCTCCAGGACCCGGACGTCACCGTCGGGGCGCACGATCCGTTCGGTCATCGCGTAGGCCTCGGTCGTGCGGTAGGCCTCGGCGTGGATGGCGCGGATTCGTTCCTGGTCGTCGGGGTGGATCATCCCGATGAACCGGTCGTAGGTGATGGTCTCCGACTGCGGCTCGAGCCCGTAGATCCGGAACAGCTCGTCGGACCACGTCACGGCCCCCTTGACGATGTCCCACTCGTAGTCGCCCATGTGGGCCAGGGCCTGGGCGGTGTCGCTGCGCTCCTGCACCTCTGCCAGGCGCGCGGCCAGTCGCTGTCGGTCCCGGTTGACCGCCACGATGCCGACCAGGGTCTGGATCACGTCGGGGTCGTCGATCCGCCTCGCCCAGCCCACCTGCAGGGTCTCGGTGAAGCCCGGGAGCGGAAACGGCTCGAGCTCGCCGTCGGTGTCACCGACCCTGGCGATCGTCCGCGAGCTACCGGGGTCGCTGACGTCGACCAGCGACACACCCGTGACGGCCATGCCCTGCATCACCACGTCCAGCAACGCTGCCGGGGTGGTCGACAGGCTGGCCTGACGAGCGACCCAACCCAGGGATGACTCGGACGGGGGCGGCAGGGTCACGGTGCTCCTGGAGGTGGGGGATGTTCTGTGCAGACCACCCCCTCGGACCGCAGTCCGCCCTGCTTGTCATGCTATCCCTGGGTGCGTACGGGGACGAGCCGTTCCTTGCCCATCATTTGGACTAGTACCTCGGGCAGCACGATGGACCCGTCGGCCTGCTGGTGGGTCTCCAGGACCGCGATGATGGTGCGGCCGACCGCGCAGGCGGTCCCGTTGAGGGTGTGCACCGTGCGGGTGCCGTCGTCGGTGCGGTACCGGGCCTTCAGTCGACGGGCCTGGTAGTCGGTGCAGTTGGATGCCGACGTCAGCTCTCGGTAACGACCCTGTCCGGGCAGCCAGACCTCCTGGTCGTACTTCCGGGCCGCGGAGTCACCCAGGTCCCCCACCGCGATGTCGACCACGCGTCCGTGCAGGCCCAGGCCGCTGAGGACCTCCGTCTGGATGGCCCGCAGCCGTTCGTGCTCCTCCCAGCTGTCCTCCGGCGTCACCCAGCTGAACATCTCGACCTTGTCGAACTGGTGCACTCGGAAGATCCCGGAGGTGTCCTTGCCGTAGGTCCCGGCCTCGCGACGGAAGCAGGTGGAGAAGCCGCCGTAGCGCAGCGGCAGCTGGTCGGCCTCGAAGATCTCGTCCATGTGCATGCCGGCCA
The DNA here is from genome assembly GCF_003073135.1 of Euzebya rosea. NCBI lineage: Bacteria > Bacillati > Actinomycetota > Nitriliruptoria > Euzebyales > Euzebyaceae > Euzebya > Euzebya rosea. Next base: position 24,488 of record NZ_PGDQ01000022.1, on the reverse strand, counting down.
GCGGCACCTCGGCGGTCCCGACGAGGTACAGGTCGTCCTCGGGGACCTTGTAGATCTGATCGGCGGACCCGGGCAGGAAGGCGGTGCCGAACAGCGCCTCCTCGCGCGTCAGGACGGGCGGGATGACCGGGGTGAACCCGTGCCCGGCGATGATGTCCATGGCGTAGCGGACGAGGGCGAACTCCAGGAACACCGCGTCGCCCAGCAGGAACGCGAACCGGCTGCCCGAGACCTTGACCGCCCGCTCGATGTCGAGGATGCCGAGGGCCTCACCGAGCGCGACGTGGTCGACGGGGTCGAAGTCGAACGCCGGCTTGTCGCCGAACTGCTGGACCTCGACCGCATCGTCGTCGTCGACGCCGTCGGGGGCCTCGGGGTGCGGGACGTTGGGGATGGTCAGCAGGATGGCGTTCTGCTCGGCCTCGAGTGCCGCCTCGTCGGTCTCCAGGGCCTCGATGCGGGCGCTGAAGGTGCCCGACTCCTCGATGAGGGCCGGACGTTCCTCCGGGGTGGCCTGTCCGATCCGCCGACCGAACTGCTTCTGCTCGGCCCGCAGGTCCTGCGCCTGGGTCATCAGCGCACGGCGCTGCTCGTCGATCTCCAGCAGCCGGTCGATGGTCTCGGAGGAGACGCCTCGCCTGGCAAGCGGTGCGCGGAAGTCGTCGGGGGCGGAGCGGAGTGCCTTGAGGTCGATCACGATGAGGGAGGGTATGCGGTCCCCGGACCGAACGCGACGCCCCGCCCGACCAGCGGTCGAGCGGGGCGTCGAGGTGGGACCGTGACGGCCGGACCAGCGGTCGGGCCGTCACGGAAGGTGTGTCTAGTTGCCGCCACCGAGCAGGCCACCGAGCAGGTCGTCGACGGGGTTGCCGCCGTCCGAGCCGTCCTCGTCCCCGGATCCACCCGACCCGTCGGATCCGCCGGACCCACCGCCGAGCAGGCCACCGAGGGCACCACCGACCAGGTCGGTCACGTCCTCACCGACGCTGCCGGCAGCCTCCTCGAGGGCTGCCTGGGCGGCGGCAGGATCGCCGCTGGCGACCGCACCGAGCAGGTTCTCGAGGGTCTCCGTCGTGGCACCCGCCTGCTCGAGGGCCTCGGTGAGGCTCTGCAGGACACCCGGCAGCAGGCCGGCCAGCCCCAGGTCGGTCAGCAGGTCACCGAGGATGGGCAAGCCGCCGATCATGTCCAGCAGCCCGGAGACGAGCTCGAGCGCGCCAGCGACGTTGCCCACCATGAGCAGCGCCACCGCCCGGCACGCGAGGGAGTCCACGAAGCTGGCGCAGATCACGGCAGGACCGCCGTCGAGGAGGTTGGCGACCATCCCCTCCAGCACGAAGGTGAGGGTCTCCGCCGGGATCGTCAGGCCGTCCACGAGCAGGACCGGCGCGGCGTGCTCGGTGCCGTGGGCGGTGGCGGCGAACCCGGGCGCCCACACGTCGTCGCGGGCACGGCTCTCGGCCAGGATCAGGCGGTCGGCATCCGCCGACGACGTGAAGCCGCGGGCGTTGGCGATGGCGACGGCAGTGGCGTAGCGGTTGTCACCGGCCACACGGCTCGCGGACAGGCCGAGCGCCGTGACGGCGTCCTCGGTCGCCTGCGACACGGCCCCGGTGCCACCGATGATGACGACGTCGGTGATGGTGCTGCTGGACAGGTACTCGGCGGTCGCCGGGTGCAGGCCGTCCGACGGCGTCATCAGGATCGGCCACCCGTTCTCCGCGGCGTAGGGGCCGGCCGCGAGCAGGTCGGCGTAGGCCTGGTCGTCGGGCTGTCCGGCGTCGGGGTAGGCGCGGACCAGCAGCGCCGTGGTGGCGCCGGGGTTGGTCGCTCGGGCGGTTTCGACGGCCGTCTCCACTCGGGTCGGGCCGCCGACGCGAGTCACGGTGAGACCGGCGATCTCCAGCTTCTGGACGACCAGCGGGTTCAACGCGCGGTCACCACCGAGGATCGTGATGTCGGTCATGCCCAGCCGCATCAGCTCCAGGCCGGTGCGCGGGTCGAGGTCGTCGGAGTCGGTGAACAGCAGCGGCGCGTCGTTGACGCCCTGGAAGGCCCCGGAGGAGAACCCGTCGGCGAAGAGGTCCTCTCGCGACAGGATTGCGGTGCCGGCACCGTCGGGGAACGTGGCCTGGGAGAAGGCCACACCTGCGTCGATCGCGTCGTCGCCGCCGAGGGCGAGCGCGTTGACGAGCGGGGCGTCCGCGAGCGTGTCGTCGATGGTGGCCAGGGTCGTCAGCACCAGCTCCGACACGGGGTTCAGGATCGGGTCGAGGGCGTTGAGCCCCTCGAGCTCGCCGACCTCGCCGAGGAGGTCCTCGACCGAGGGCAGCTCGGTCTGGGCACCACCCGGCAGGGCGGTCGTGACGAGCAACAGGACGAGGAGGGCTGCGGGCAGGGCCACGCGCAGGGCAGGACGGCGAAGCATGGGGGCTCCTGAGGGAACGATCGACTGCGGACGTACGCACTGTCTCGTGCCCGACCGGTGTGCGGCACCCCTCGAAATGACCGTATCCGGGGCCCTCGATTGACTAGTCCGGACGCTGCCCCACGTCCACGGGGCCGTCGACCACTAGGGTGCGGATGGGCCAGGGGATCGTCATGCCGGCGCCCTCGACGGCAGTCTTGACTGCGGCGAGCACCCGGTCCTGGGTGTGGCGCACCGAGCGGATGCTCGGCTCGGTCCAGTACCGGACCTCGAAGTTGACGCTGGAGTCGCCGAGCTCGGTCAGCAGCACCTCGGGCGCGGGGTCCTCGAGGACCCCCTCCAGTCCCACCAGCGCGGCGCGGATGACCTCACGGGCCTCGTCGTGGTCGTCGCGGTAGTCCACGCCGACGGTGACGGTGCTGCGCCGCTTGCCCGCACCGGTGAGGTTCACCAGCGGGTTGGAGTACACCTGCCCGTTGGGGATCAGCTGCCTCGTGCCGTCGTAGCCGATCAGCGCCGTCACCCTGAAGTCGACGTCGTCGACGGTGCCCTCGAAGTCACCGGTGATGATCTGGTCACCCGCCCGGAACGGCTTGCGCATCAGCAGGATCACGCCGGCCACGAAGTTCTCGAGGATCCCCTGCACGGCCAGGCCCACCGCGAAGCCGAGCACAGCCAGGAACGTCACGACGTTGCCGATGGCCACGCCCATCGTGGACAGGGCGAACAGGGCCGCGACCATCACGAGGATCGTCTTGAGGACCCGCGTCAGCAGCCGGCTGACGACCGGGTCGGCGTTGGTCTTCTCCAGCGTGTGCCCGAAGCCCCGGCTGACGACCCGCGCCACGACGTACAGCACGAGGAAGACGACCAGGCCGATCATGATGATCGGCAGGCTCTGCAGCATCCCGGTCCACAGCGACTGGAACTTGCTGACGATGACCTCGAGCGCCTCGCCGGGTGTCGACGGGGCGTTCTCGAGGATGTTGTTCAGCTCGTCGCTGATGACGTCCTCGGCCTCGGACTGGGCAAGGAAGATGTTCATCGTCTAGCCGCACACCGCCCTGAGGAGGGGATAGGGGTTCACCGCCGCTCCCCCACCGGGGTGCAGCTCGAAGTGGATGTGGGGAGTCGTACCACGAGCGTTGCCGGTGTCGCCGTTGTGGGCGATCAGCTGTCCGGCGCTGACGCGCTGCCCCGACGACGCGACGAAGTCCTGGAGGTGGATGTAGTAGTACAGGTTCCCGTCGTCGCCCTGCAGGCCGAGGAAGAGCCCGGCGATGCCGCCGGACCGGGTGAAGGCCACGGTCCCGTCGACGATGGCGAACACGTTGCCGCCGCGGGCCCCGAAGATGTCGGTGCCCTGGTGGCTGCGCCCGCCCGACCTCGGTGCGCCCCAGGTGTCGGTGAACGACCGCGGGTTGTCCTGTGGGCAGGCCTTGCCGTCGCTGCTGACCGGTGCCGAGCCACCGCTGGAGGATCCGCCGCTCGAGGACCCACCTGAGGCCGAGTCCCCGGAGGACCCGCCGCTGCTGGCGTTCTGCGCGGCCTCCGCGGCCGCGGCTGCCGAGGCAGCGGCCGCCGCCTGGGCCCGGCGTTCGGCTTCCTCCGCCGCGGCGATGGCGCGCTGGCGTTCCTCTTCCTCCGCCTGCTCCGCCGCCGCAGCGGCAGCAGCGAGCTGGGTGGCCTCGTTGGCCAGCCGCCGGGCCTCGCCCTCGGCGTCGGCCAGCTGCTGGGCGACCTCCGCCTCGTAGCCGGCGGCGACGAACAGCTCGCGGTCCAGCGCGGACTGGGCCTCCTCGGCGTCGGCGCGAAGGGCATCGAGCTCCTCGGTGACCCGCAGCAGGTCGGCCTCGCGGGCCTCCAGCTGGGTCGTCACGTTGCCCAGGACCTCCAGCCGGGCCCGGTCACCCCGCGACAGCGCCTCCAGGTAGTGGGATCGCACCCCCACCTCCTGGGCGGCCTGCGCGTCGAGGGCGACGATGAAGCTCTCCGCAGCGCCCTGCATGTACAGGGTGCGGATCTGGGTGGTCAACGAGGCGCGGGTCTCCGCAGCCTCGACCGACAGGTCCGCGACCTCGCGCTGCAGCCCGGCCTGCTCGTCCTCGACCCGCTCGATCTCGATGAGCACCTCGTCGACCCGTGCGGTGGCGTCGGCGAGCTCGCCCTCGACCTCCTGGCGGACCTCGGCGGCACCCTCGAGCTCCTCGGCGATGCCGGCCTCGGCGTCACGTGCACCCTCGAGCTGGTCCTCGACCTGTTCCTGCTGTTCGCGGAGCTCGGTGGAGGACTGGGCATGGGCAACGTCCCGACCGCCCCCCGGCAACAGCAGGGCCACGAGCGCGACGACGAGCGTCCCGACGAGCGAGCTGATGGGCGCTGTGAGGGGGGAAGGACGGGTCCTCGCGGAACACCGACTCACACGCATGTGACGCAAGCCTGCCCCGGTTGGGGAGCCAGCACAACACGGCGGCACCGTCCGTCCGCGCAGGACGGGACGCCCCCGAACGCAGAACGCGACCTCAGGAGTCGATGCGGTCGATGATCGTCCGGAACCACAGGGACGCCTCGGCGTAGGCGTCCTCGGAGTCCGGCCCGTTGGCCTCGGCCACCAGCCGGTCGGCCCGCGGGTAGGTCCCGAGGATCCGCACGTCGGCGACGTGGCGGTGCACCGACCGCAGCGCCTCGGCGACCCGGGCCTCGGTCACGTGCCCGGCCAGGTCGATGAAGATGCAGTACTCGCCCAGCTGCTGCTTGGTGGGCCGTGACTCGATCTTGGTCAGGTTGATCGACCGCAGCGCGAACTCGTCGAGGACCCGCATCAGCTGACCCGGCCGGTCCTCCCCGAAGAAGATGACGAGGGAGGTCTTGTCCGCCCCGGTCGGCATCGACATGCGGGTGCCCAGCACGACGAACCGCGTGGTGTTGCCGTCCCGGTCCTGGATGTCCTTGGCCAGCACGTCGAGGTCGAAGCGGTCGGCGGCCAGGGCCGTCCCGAGCGCCGCGACCGTCCCGTCGGCGCGCGACACCTCCTCCGCGGCGTAGGCAGTGGACGCCGATGGCACGAGGCGGACGTCGGGCAGGTTGGCGTCCAGCCACTCGCGGCACTGGGGGATGGCCATCGGGTGGCTGCGCAGCTCGACGATGTCCTCCAGTCTCCTCCCGGGCCTCGCCAGCAGGTTCATCGAGATCGGGATCGTGATCTCGCGACGGATGTAGACGCCGGGCTCGCCGAAGGCCAGCGTGTCGAGGGTCAGGTTGACCGACCCCTCGATGGAGTTCTCGATGGGCACGACCCCGACCGCTGCGTCACCGTTGCGGACGGCCCGGACGACCTCGGGGATCGTCGTCATGGGCAGGCGCGGCACGCCGGGCGCCGCGAGCTCCGCAGCGGCGGCGGTGAAGGTGCCCTCCGGTCCGAGGAAGACGACGGTCACTGCGGCGACTGCCCCACGGGGTCCGCGGCGTGCCCGTCCCAGCCGTCGTCGTGTTCCAGGGACTGGTCGGCGACTGCGGTCACGCGGGTGTCCCCTGCGGCCGGCACGACGTCGTCCTCGGTCGGCAGCATGGCGACGACCTCCTGGACACGGCGGGCACCGCTGGCCATGGCCTGCTCGATGGCCTGGACCTCTTCCTCCGACAGGTTGTGCGTGGACGATCCACCCTGCACGGGCTTGGCGTAGGTGCGGGTCTGCACGCGCCCGTTCATCGCCGTGATGACCATCCCGTCACCGTGCTCGTCCAGCAGCGCCATGGAGAACGACAGCCGCCCACCCATGTCGTCGAAGGCGTCGTAGCGGACGGTGCCGATGCGGCTGAGGGTCCGCGAGACCAGCCCGCGCAGCTGCTTGGCCTGCGACTGGTGGCGACGGACGACCTGCTGCAGGCGTTGCACCTCGTCGATGTGCATGCCGATCAGCGTGACGACGTCCTCGCGACGTCCGCGCGCGAACCGGCTGTAGGTGGCGCGCACGCGACGTTCGCCCTGGATGGCCATCACGCCCACGACGATGGCACCGATCGACGCCAGGATGGCGACGATCAGCAGGGTGCCGACGGTTCCGGGGCTGAACTCCACGGGCCCGATTCTAGTGGCGCATGGCCGTGGTCCCCGCGCCCCACCCCGCCCGGCCGTCCGAGCGCGCGGCAGGACGTCCCCGCTCAGGCCTCCACGGGGTGGGTCGACTCGGGGTCGTCGTCGGGGTCGTCGACCCCGACGACCCGATCCGCTTCCCCGCGTGCCCCCTCGTCGTGCGCACGTGCCTGCTGGGCCCGACGCAGGTAGACGCTGGGCACCTTCTCCGGGTCCGAGGGGTCCACGGGGTACACGAGCACCGGCACGTCGACGTCGCGCACGACCCGCTGGGAGATCAGGCCCCAGCGGCTGGGTTCGAGCAGGGACGTCCGGGCCGGTTCGCCCATCACCACCAGCTCGGCGTCGTGGTCCCGCACGGCGGCGACCAGCGACTGGGCGACGGCCTCGGAGACCTTGTGGACCTTCTGCACCGTGATGTTGCGTTCGGCAGCAACGGCCTCGACCAGCTGCAGCACCTCGGGTTCGGCCCCCGGTTCGACGGTGCCGGGTCGCGAGATGTGGACGGCGATCAGCTCGGCACGCATCGTCCCGACGAGGTCCAGCAGGAAGGGCAGCCGCGGGAGGATGATGTCGACGGACCCGACGGGCACGAGCACCCGGTCGAACGAGCGGTGGGACAGCACCTCGGGGATCGGTTCGATCGCCTCGCCGGAACCGCCCTTGCCGGTCTCGCCGGAGGATCGGATGGCCCGCCGCGCGGCGATGGGCCCGGCCAGCTCGAAGACCACGATGGACCCCAGCACCACACCCGAGACGGTGCCGCCGAGCTCCGGCGCCTGCTCGACGACCAGGGCGACCAGCGCGATGGCCATGCCGGCGTGAGGCAGCAGCGCCGCACCGGTGCGGAAGCCGAGCTTCCAGTCACGACCGGCGAGGCCACCGAGGGCCGCGCCGCCGAGCTTGCCCACCGCCCGGGCGATGGCGTAGGCGGCGCCGATGACGCCGACCTGCGTCAGCTCGTCGAGGTGGATCTCGGCGCCCGCCACCACGAAGAAGACGAGGTAGATCGGCGCCTCGAGGGTGCGGATCGCCGCGAAGAGGCGGTCGGCGAGCCACGGCGCGGTGTTGGCGATGTACAGGCCGGCGATCAGCGTGGAGACCACCACCGACCCCTCGACCGCGACGGCGGCGCCCACGATGCCGGTCAGGACCACCAGGAGGAACAGCAGCAGCTCACCCGAGGTCTCCAGCGCCGTGGAGAACATGCGCAGGATCCACCCGCCGACGAGGCCGATCAGGGTCGACAGCACGACCAGCTGCCCGAAGACGAGGATGGTCTGTGCGGTCTCGGCCTGTCCGGAGCTGGCCAGGATGAAGGGGAAGGAGAGCCCGAACAGCAGGGCCGTGGCGACGTTGGTGACGCCGACGGAGGACAGCAGCAGGTCGGTCGCCGGACCCTTCGCGCGCTGTTCCTTGACCGTCGCGGCGACCGTCAGGACCCCCGTCTCGGTGGCGATCAGGCCCAGCACCAGCGCCGTGGCGGTGTCCGCCCCCGCAGCCTGCACCGCGAAGAAGGTCAGCACGCCGGCCAGCAGCACCTGCGCGGTGTTGATTGGGACCAGCAGCAGGCGCTGGGCACGCAGGTCGTCCAGCCTGAGGCGGTCGCCGATCAGGAAGATCACGGCACCCAGCGCAACCTGGGTCAGCAGCTCGAGGGACTTGACGTTGTCCTCGTTGATCAACGACAGGCCCTCGGGGCCGATGGCCACCCCGAGCGCCAGGAACACCACGATCTCGGGGACGAAGCGCTTGAACAGGTGCCCCACGAGGATCGCGACGCCCCCGAGGGTCGCGATGATGAGCAGCGAGTAGTCCAAGATCCTCCCAATGCCGCCACCGGTTCTGTGGATGGTGACGGCGCAGAGCGTCCAAGTCTAGGGGGCCCCGGAGAGGTCGCCGTGACGCCCGCCCGGGGCCGACGGCTGTCAAGGATCACGCCGGGATGTCGATATCACCGGTGTGACGACGACACACGACCCTGCACGCCGCTTGGGGAGGTGGTCGACGCTGCCCCTGATCGGGCTCGTCCTGGCCCTGCTCCTGACGGCTGCGCCAGCCATCGCCCAGGACCGCCCGCTGGAGGTGGTCCGCCACGCCGGCCCATCACGCACCCACACCGCCGTGGAGGTGTCCCGCGCGGTCAACGGCGACGGCAGCGACACGGTCGTGCTGGCCCGCGCCGACGACTACGCCGACGCCCTGGCCGCCGCCCCACTGGCTGCCGCGCTCGACGCGCCGGTCCTGCTGACCGGCATCGACGCCCTCGACGCAGCCGCTGGGGAGGAGATCCAGCGGCTGGGGTCCCGCACCGCGATCCTCGTGGGCGAGCTGTCGGCCACCGTGGCCGGTCAGGCCCTGGACGCCGGCATCGCCTCCGTCCGACGCATCCGTGCCGACGACGGCTGGTCAACGCTCGCCGAGGTGGCCATCGAGGTCGCGTCGACCACCGGCGCCGTCCATGGGCTGCTGGTCGAGGGCGCCAACGCCGACCCACAGCGCGGCTGGCCGGACACCCTGTCGGCGTCCGCCTGGGCCGCCGAGCTCGGGGTGCCGATCTTCCTGACCACCACCGACGAGCTGCCCGCCGCGACAGCCGAGGCCATCACCGCCAGCGGCGTGCGCAGCCTGACGGTGATCGGCGGGACCGCTGCGGTGTCCGCTTCGGTGCAGGCCACGGCGGACGCCCTCGTCGAGGGTGACGTCGACCGGGTGGCCGGCGACTCGCGGTACGACACCGCCATCGCGGTCGCACGTCGACAGCTCGACGAGCACGGCTACACCCCCTCGGTGTGGGTCGCGTCGGGCCGCAGCTGGCCGGACGCGCTCGTGGCCGGCCCCGCCGTCGCACGTGCCGGTGGCGTCCTGCTGCTGAGCGACCCCTCGTCCCTGCGCCACTCCCCCCAGACCGCCTCGTTCGTGAACGGCCAGCGAGGCGTCGCCTCGACCGCGCACCTCGTCGGCGGCACCGCCGCGCTGTCGGAGGAGGTGGAGGAGTCGATACGGACCGGCCACGTCCCCGCCGGCGAGGCCATCCCGCCGCCCGCGTCGGACATCGATGGCATCGACATGCCGCCGGCGGTCCCTGCTCGCAACACCGCACCGCCGATCGAGGGCGCGCTGCCGTGGTCCGACCCGGCGACGTGGGGTGGACGAGTCCCCGCTGCCGGCGACACCGTCACCATCCCGGCCGACCGGGCCGTCCTGCTGGACGTCCAGCCCCCCGTGCTGCGCGGCATCCAGGTCGACGGGACGTTGGCCGTCGCGGACGTCGACATGACGATCGAGGTCGACTGGATCGTGGTCGAGGGTCGGCTTGCCATCGGCACGGAGGCCGCCCCGCTCACCCGTCGCGTCGACGTGGTCCTCCATCCCCGCCAGGGCGACGAGATCGCCGGGGCCGGCTTCGGTCCCATCGCCGTGCAGGGCGGCACGCTGGACATCCACGGACAGGCCCCTGCGCACCCATGGACACGGCTGGCCCGCACCGCGGTCGCCGGCTCCACCCGGCTGGAGCTGCAGGACACCCCCGGGTGGGCCGTCGGTGACCGTGTGGTCGTCGCGGCCACCGGCCTGGACCCCGACGAGGCCGAGGAACGCACGGTCGTCGGCGTCGACGGTCGCACGGTCGAGCTGGACCGTCCGCTGTCGTTCACTCACTGGGGCCAGACCGACGAGCTCGCCGGCGCCTCGATCGCCCAGCACGCCGAAGTCGGCAACCTGTCCCGCAACGTCCGGATCCGCTCCGCCGACGAGGCCGGATCCACCGGACAGGGCGGCCACGTGATGGTCTTCAGCGGATCGGTCCTGCACGTCTCCGGCGCGGAGTTCGTCGGCCTCGGCCAGTCCGGACGCCTCGCGCGCTACCCCATCCACTTCCACATGATGGGCAGCGCCTCGGGCAGCTACGTCCGCGGCGCGTCGATCCACCACTCCTTCAACCGGTGCCTGACGATCCACGGCAGCAACCACGTCGAGGTGCGCGACACCGTCGGCTACGAGACCCAGGGGCACTGCTACTTCTTCGAGGACGGTGTGGAGGTCGGCAACGCCCTGTGGTGCAACCTGGGCCTCTCGACCCGCCGACCCGAGGACGGGCGTCGGATCCTGGAATCCGACGACACCCCGGCCACGTTCTGGGTGACCAACCCGGCCAACCACCTGGTGGACAACGCCGCCGCGGGCTCCGACGGGCATGGCTTCTGGTACGACCTGCCCGAGGCTCCCACGGGGCTCAGCACCGGTGTGGACATGGACATCCGCCACCTTCCCTTCGGCACGTTCCGTGACAACGTCGCCCACACCTCACGCGGGACCGGCTGGAAGCGGGGCATCGGGGTGTTCGTGGAGGACTACGAACCGCCGACCCCGGCGGTCATGGAGGGCACCGTCGCGTGGAAGAACGGCAGCTTCGGCATGTGGTCGGAGGGCGTCGAGACCCAGGGTGCGGTGTTCGCCGAGAACGACATCGCCTTCCTCGGGCTGGACTCGGTGCTGCGTGACTCCGTCGTGGTCGGCGCCACCTCCAACGCGGGGGACCGCACGTGGCGCCAGACCGGCGTGGGCTTCTACCACTCCGCCTCGCGCATCGAGGACGTGACGTTCGTCAACTTCGCCGAACGCGACCATCCGTGGCAGCACCCCAGCGCCGCGATGGAGTTCATCGCCCACAACAACAACCAGGTGTCGTCGGTCGTCGGCGCACGGTTCGTCAACGCCCATCCGCTGCGCGTCGTGCAGCCACCCGACGACGACGGATCGGTCGACGATCGGTCGGCTGCCGTACGCGACGTGGACGGGTCGATCTCGGGGGCGCCGGCGCTGCTGGCCTCCGACCACCCGCTGATGCGCGACGCGGCGTGCACCTGGCGCGAGGACCTCCGCGCCCATGCCTGTCCCGCCGAGTACGAGCGGACCTGGACCCTCGTCCGTGACCTGCACGGCCGCTCGTTGGGAGGGGCCTGGTTGTCACGGTCCGACGGGGTCGAGGGTGCGCTGGACACCGACGACGAACCCGAGCGCGGCCACGGCGACCTGCTCGTCGATCGGGCCTACCGGCTGCGCACGGGTGCTCCCACGTCGGACCACCTCGAGGTCATCATCGCCGGCATCGTCGAGGGCCATCTCGACCTGACGATCCCGTGGCCGCACGCCGAGGCCCACGTCTACGACGGCTGGGGGCGGTGGCAGGAGGTCCCGGCCGTGGGATCACTCGCCGCCGCGACCGACGTCGGCTACGTCCACGATCGCGCAGCCGGGCTGCTCCACGTCCGCCACACCCTGGACGACATCGCCGACAAGGGCACCTGGCAGCGGCTGGAGCTGTGCGCCGAGGCGTTCTGCGGCAACTCCGGCCCGGGATAGGACACTCAGGCGGTGCTGAGGATGGCGTCGACGGCGATCGATCCGCCGAACAGCAGGATGGCCAGCAGCCCTGCGGCCGCCCCGACCGTTGCCAGCTGGCGACCGAAGCCCCGCGTCTTGCCGACGTAGAGGCCGACGACTCCCGCGATCAGCCCGGCGAAGGCCAGGATCGGGACGTTGTCGGCCATCCCCTCGGGGCCCGGACGGAGCACGCCGAGTGCGGCGCCGGCCGACAGCGCGATGGCCAGCAGGCCGAACGCGGCCGACGGCAGCTCGTCGGTGTCCATCCTGGAACCCCCATGCCGGCGCGGTTGCCGAGCGGTCGATGTCACGGTGTGTACGGCTGAATCTACTCCCTCGGGGTCCGGGTCCCTCATCGGCGGGACGGATCTGGCAGGCTTGGCAACGTGGCCTACCCGACCGGACCCCAGCACGCGTCGATCGATCCCGATCCCGATCGCCCTCCGGCCGTCCCCGAGGCCATCGCGTTCGTGGCGTCCGGCGCGAAGTCGGCCCAGGAGGCCAGGACCGAGCTGGTCGACCGCTACGGCAACGTGCCCCCCGACGAGGCCGAGGTCATCGTCGCCCTCGGCGGCGACGGGTTCATGCTCGAGTCGATGCACCGGTACATGGCGCTCCAGACGCCGATCTTCGGGATGAACCGCGGGACCATCGGCTTCCTGATGAACACCTACGAGGCCGAGGACCTGCCCCACCGGTTGGCCCGCGGGCAGCACCAGATCCTGCGCCCGCTGCGGATGACAGCCAACTCCGACGGCGGCAACCGCCTGGACGCGGTGGCCTTCAACGAGGTGTCGATGCTCCGCCAGGAGCGGCAGGCCGCGAAGCTGCGGCTGTTCATCAACGACCGGGAGCGCATGGAGGAGCTGATCTGCGACGGGATCATCGTGTCCACCGCCGCGGGGTCGACGGCCTACAACCTGTCCGCGCACGGGCCGATCATCCCGATCGGCTCACCGCTGCTGGCGCTGACGCCGATCAGCGCCTTCCGCCCGCGTCGCTGGCGAGGGGCCCTGCTGCCGTCGTCGGTCAAGATCCGGGTCGAGGTCAACGAGCGGTGGAAGCGGCCGGTCAGCGCGGTCGCCGACCACAACGAGGCCCGCAACGTGACCGACGTGGAGATCCGCGAGGACCCCGACTCCCACGTCGAGCTCGTCTTCGATGCCGACCACAACCTCGAGGAGCGGATCCTCACCGAGCAGTTCGCGTTCGGCTGAACCCACTCCCCCTCAGCTGGGGAGGGGGCAGCCGAAGCCGGTGTACCAGTCCTCGAGGACGGTCGGCCGCTGGATGATGGCGCGTTCGAAGCGGACGCCCGGCATCGTCACCATCTCGGTGTCGTCGGGGTCCACCTCGTCGTCGTAGCTCAGCACGTCGACACCGCGCTGGTAGTCCGCGGTCAGCACCGTGTCGTCGTCGACCCAGTAGGCGGCGGAGGTCGAGCCGCCGGCGGGGATCAGCCAGCCGGTCTCGGTGATCCGTCCGTCCTCCTCGACCTCGAGGAACCGGACGCCGTACTCGTACCAGCCCATCGCCAGGAGGCCGCCGTCGTGGAACCCGCCGGGCTGGGTGGTGAACCAGTGGGTGCAGTACTGGCTGTAGGCGGATCCGCCGTCGACGAAGGTGCCGGGATCGGGCCGGTACTCGTCCCCGATCCCGTTGGCCGGGTCGAAGGTCATCTCGACGAAGTCCGCCTGCCCGTCGGGCACGGGGTCGGTGTCGGTGCGCTCCCACTCCATGGTCATGAACGCCCCGTCGCCCTGATCGCAGGCGAACGGCAGGGGAGCCGTCTCGCCGCCGACCAGCACGAACCGGTCGAAGGCGTCCCAGTCCGGCTCCCATCCCTCGGCGTTGGGGTCGGCCGGGTTGTCGGGCAGGTCACCGTGGTAGGGCCACAGGTTGGCGTGGATGAAGCGGTTGTCGGTGAAGCTGCCGACGCCGATGACCTCGGGGGCCTCGGGGGTGGTGCGGACGTCCAGCAGGAACATCGGGTTGGAGGAGGTCAGCAGGATGCCGGGTACGACCTCGGTCACGTCGTGGGTGGACCTGCCGAAGGAGTGACCCCGAGCGCGGACGGCGTCGGTCCAGTCGCCGATGTCCTCGGGCGCGGTGGGGTCGGTCAGGTCGATGATCGAGCCGGCCGAGCCGTAGGCGTAGGTGCAGTCGCGGGCGCACTCGAAGGTGTGCTCGTCCATCCCGGGGAGGGTGCCGATGACGGTGGGCTGGCCGCCCGGGTTGTCGTCCAGGGAGACGTCGACGACGTTCAGCTGGATCGACGGGGTCAGGTCGCCGAACTGGCCGACGAGGGCGATCTCACCGTTGGAGGGGACGTCCTCCTCGGTGAAGTAGTACTGCTGCGGGATCGGGACGAACCCCTGCGGGATCGGCAGCGACGGGTTGCTGATGTCGTAGACGGTCAGGCCGTTCTGGTCGGTGACGAACAGCTGCTCGCCCACCACGCGCGCCCCGGCCGTGCCGGAGTTGATCGGAATGTTGAGGTCCAGGTTGGTGTTGCTGGTCCCGAACCACGCCGGACCGATCGTGCCGATCAGCGGCCCGGCGGTGGCGGTCACCGGCCCCGTGACGAGGGCGAACAGGAGGGCGGCGAAGCTGCCGAGCAGGCGGGCGCGAAAGGTGGTCATCGGGTGGGTGGTTCGTCACCGACCCGGCGATCTCCTGCACCGACCGGGTTGTTGGCCCGTGGCTCAGGCGGCCGCGTGGGTCGTGGGTGCCGTCTGTGGGATCGGCAGGTCGGCGAGCGCCCGACCGACCTCGACGGTGATGGTCCGCGCCGAGATGTGCAGTCGCATGTCCAGCGGCTCGACCGCGGTCTGCTCGGCCAGCATCCGTTCGACGGTCGCCTCCAGCGCGTCACGCATCGCGCCCACGGCCCACCGGGTGACGGCCCTGTCGAGCAACGTCGACGCCGCAGCCGGACGTCGCGCAGGGTCCGACGGAAGCCGGCCACCCAGCACGTCTCCGCTGCCGTGTCGGGTCAGGTCGGCGGCGAGGATGCGCATCGGAGAGCCTTTCGTTCCGGTCACACCGCGGGAGTGCGGTGGTGTCTTCGGGAGCTACAACGACACTCCCCGATACCTGTGACTCCCGAACATCCGATTTCCTCGTGGGTTGTTCGCCACACGAAAGAACCTCGTGCGCTGGGCAGCGCACGAGGTCCGTCCGATGGCGTGGCCTCAGCGGTTCCCGAGCGGGGCGTAGTCGGCCTTGTGTCCCGTGGCGTCGACCGCTCCGCCGATGCGCTCCAGCGCCTGCGCGTAGGCCGCGATGCGCAACGACACGCCCTTCTCCTCCGCGAAGCCCCAGAGGCGTTCGGCCTCGGTGACCATGCGCTCCTCGAGGCGGCTGCGGACCTTCTCCGCCGTCCAGGCGTAGCCCTGGCGGTTCTGGACCCACTCGTAGTACGACACGGTGACGCCCCCGGCGTTGGCCAGGACGTCGGGGACCACCACGATCCCCTTGTCGTGCAGGATCTGGTCGGCGTCGGGGGTGATGGGGCCGTTGGCCAGCTCCACGATCATCTTCGCCTTGACCGAGTCGACGTTGTCGACGGTGATGGCGTTCTCGAGTGCCGCCGGCACGAGCAGGTCGACGTCGAGGGCCAGGAGCTCGTCGTTGGTGATGAGGTCGTGCTCGACGACCTCGCAGACAGTGCCCTCGCAGTACACGCCCTTCAGTGCCCTCGACTCGCGCTTGGTCTTGGCCACCGACGGGATGTGCAGGCCGTCGGGCTTGTGGATGCCGCCCTGGGAGTCGCTGACCGCCACGACCTTGTAGCCCGCGGCGTGCAGCAGCTCGGCCATGGTCATGCCCGCGTTGCCGAAGCCCTGGACCGCGGCCGTCGGCGGGTCGCTGTCGAAGACCTTGCTGCGCAGCGCCTGGGTGACGAAGAACCCCCCGTCGGCGGTTGCGGTGTCACGACCGAGGGACCCACCGAGCGCGAGCGGCTTGCCGGTGATGACGGCGGGCGTCCTGCCGCGCTCGATGATGGAGTACTGGTCCATCATCCAGCCCATGATCATGGCGTTGGTGTAGACGTCGGGGGCGGGGATGTCGATGTCGGGACCGATGGCGTCGTGCACCCCGTCGATGTAGCCCCGGCTGAGCCGTTCGAGCTCGGCGGTCGACATCTCCTTGGGGTTGACGATCACGCCACCCTTGCCACCGCCGTAGGGCAGGTCGACGACCGCACACTTGATCGTCATCCAGAACGCCAGGGTCTGGACCTCGTCCAGCGAGACCTGCGGGTGGAAGCGGATGCCGCCCTTCGCCGGGCCGCGCACGTCGTTGTAGCGGACGCGGAAGCCCTGGAAGGTCTTCAGCGACCCGTCGTCCATCCGGACCGGGATGGAGACGGCGAGCGCGCTGCGCGGGTGGCGCAGCCGCTCGACGGTGTCCTCGCTGACGTTGGCGTGTCGCAGCGCCTCGTCCAGGATCCCGGTCGCACTCTCGAACAAGTCAGCCATCGCGGCGTCCTTCCCTCATTTGCGGCCGGGACCCGGTTGGTCAGGACGCGGCCTGGTTGATCTGGTGGTGAGACTCGAAGGTCATCACCCGCTTGCCGAACGCGATGCGCGTGCCCGGGGCGATCTTCTCCGGCGTGTCGGCAACGAGCCGCTTCCACTGCTGCCCGTTGCGCGGCAGCACGTAGGTGCCGTTGGCCGACCCACGGTCGACGACGAAGACGTCCCAGTCGACCAGCGTGATCTCGGCGTGCACCCGCGACAGGGACCGCTCGGCGTCCTGCAGCTTCAGCGGCCGGGCCTGGTCGGCCTCGACCTTCGGGTCGCGCTCGGGTTCGCGGCCGACAACGTAGTCGCTGTTGAGCGTGAAGGTCGACCCGTCGTCGGCGACGACCACTCCGAGCGGCGGCCGGGGCCGCTGCACGAGCACGTGGGTGCGGTGCAGCATGGAGACGCCGGTGACCGCACAGAACAGGGCGTCGGGGTGGTTGAAGTAGCCGGCCGGGGAGAGCACGCCGAGGACCAGCGGCGCGCCGTCGTCCTCGACCTCCTCCTTCGGCGTCTCGGCGCTGAGCACGGGCAGCGGCTCGCGCTTGGCCTCGGCCCCGATGTCCATCAGGGACACGCTCTCGAACGGCACGTCCTCCTCCGGCAGCTCCTGCTGCTCGGCGGAGGGTTCCATGTCCGCGTCCCGGTTGGGGGCCTGGATGAGCGTGGGAGGTTCGTCGTCGGCGGGCATGCCGTCGGGCACGGGGGCGGGTGCCGGTGCCGGTTCCGGTGCCGGCGTGGGTGCCTGCATGGCCGGTTGGGCCGGCGCAGGTGCGGGAGCCGGGGGCTGCGCGGCAACGGGCTGTACGGGGGCGGGCTGCTGCACCGGCGCGGGCTGCTGCACCGGCGCGGGCTGCTGCACGGGCGCGGCCATCGGCTGGACCGGTGCAGGGGCCGGAGCCGGTGCCGGTGCCGCTTGGGCTGCGGGCTGCGCCGCGGGCTGGGCGTCCGGCGAGTCCGCACGGGCCCCGACGGTGGGCCGCGCCATCTCCGCCCCGTCCAGCAGCAGCGTGGCGCCGCTGCCGGGCACCAGCCCACCCTGGAAGCGGAACCGGCTGTCGACCTCGCCGACCTCCTCACCGTCGGGCAGCAGGGTCATCGAGGCGAAGCTGCCGTCGATGATCCGGTCGACCCACGTGGAGGCGTCGAACCCCGACAGCCGCGTGCGCCCGCCGTCCTGGTCGACCTCGAGGGCAACCCCCTGGTGGAGGATGACCGCCCACCCTCGTTCGTTCGGTGCACAGGCACCGAAGGGAGGGACGTCGTCGGGCTCGGCCTGGCTGAGGATGCCGACCAGCCGCCGGGCCATCTGGCGGCCCGGCAGGTCCTGGCCCTCGCAGGCCTCGCGCATGGCGTCCAGCAGGTCCTGCTGCACACCGTCGCTGCCCCCGGGGAGGATGGCCATGACCCCCGCGCCGTAGCGGGCCACGATGCCGTTGCCCTGCCGGATGATGACGTGCACGCCTTCGTCGCTCATGCGTTGACCAGTCCTTCCACCTCGTCGAGGTCATCCGCCAGTTCCTGGGCGGTGCCGTACCGCTCCATCCGGTCGGCGGCCAGGCAACGTCGGAGTATCGCCTGCACCGGTTCGGGCAGGCCGTCGCCCTGCACGTCGGGGGTGGCCGTCATGATGTGCCGCAGCGCGGCGATCAGGTTGGACTCGGGCAGGTTGGCGAACACGCCGTGTCCGGTCAGCCCCCAGTGCAGCGTGGCACCGAGCGACCAGATGTCGGATGCACGTGCCGAGGTCTCGCCCCGGACCAGCCCCGGCTCCATGGTGGCCAGCGAGGACACGCCGAGTCCGGTCACGGTCTGCCCCGGCGAGACCACGTGGGCCAGGCCGAGGTCGGCCAGCACGCCGGTGCTCTGTCCGGTGAGGAAGACGTTGGCAGGCTTGATCTCGCGGTGGACCATCCCGGCCTCGTGGAGGGCGTGGGCGCCGCGGGCGGCGTCGGCCATGACCTTCACGACGTCGATGGGGTTCATCTCACCGCGGCGGCTGGCGAGGGATCCCATCGGGTAGAAGGCCATGGCGAGGTACAGGCGTTCGCCGTGACGGCCGACGTCGTACATGGGTGCGAGCTGCTCGCATCCCGACGCGGCGGCGGCGTAGACCTTGACCTCCTCGACCACGCGCTCGAACTCGGCGTGGTCGGTGGCACGGTCGAAGACCTTGAGCGCCACGGGTTCGGCACCGCCCAGCCCGAGGCGTTCTGGTGGCATCGCCTTGTGGACCTGGCCATGGCTGCCCCCGCCCAGCGCCTCCATCGTCTGATATCCGGCGATAAGACTCATCACTGCTCCCTCGACGTCGTGCCCGAACGCGCCGCGGCGGTCCGGACGATGGCCGCGACCCTACACAAAGCGGCCACCCTCGAAGCGCCACCTGATGAAGAAGATCCTGTGCGGCCCGTTGATCCAGGTCCACGTGACCAGGACGGTCGTGATGAACGACCAGAGGAACGGCCCGGTACCCACGCCGCTGTCACCGCCCCCCATGCCGCTGCCGGCGATCAGGCCGAGAAAGCTGGAGGACACGACGAAGAACACGAGCACCCCCTCGGGGATGAACTGCAGCAACCCGAACATGATGGGCCAGTCCTTCTCCCAGCGGGTCTGCTGCAGTGCGTGCCACAGCAGCTCCCAGAGGATGCCGAGGCCGGCGGTCCACAGCAGGACCTGGATGGTGGCCCACCAGTTGTCCAGCCAGCCGCCGTCGAAGAACAGCACCAGGAACGCGTTCCAGATCGGGCCGATGACGAGCAGCAGGAACAGCTTGCTCTGGATGCGGCCGCTGATGGTCGGAGTCATGGTCGTCCCCCTCCTAGATGGTCTTGTTCCGGGCCCACTTGAGCCATTGCGAGAAGCTGCGTCCCGGACCGATCCTCGAGCAGAAGCCCTGCTTCTGGAGGTCCAGGTAGATCTGCTGGGCGGTGTACTGCAACCCGAGGAAGGAGTCGACGCCGCCGTAGTAGGAACCGGCGGTGGACGCCCCACCGGCGTACATCTTCCCGGCGCCCGACCGGGTGCCCCTGATCTCGAAGTTCGGCTCGCAGTCCAGCCGGCCGATCACGTTCTCCCCGGCGCCGCCGTGGTCGAGCAGGTCGGCCAGGACGCGGTGGTCACGGGGCGACCCGACAAGGCCGGTGCAGTCGATGATGTAGCGCACCGCGATGTCGGTGACCGACCCGTCCTGCCCCTTGACCGTGGAGACCACCGACTCGCCGTCGGGGCCGGGCACGACCTTGTCGACGGTGCCGACGTGCTGGCGATAGAAGCCCTGCTGCAGGCCCCGGTCGATCTGCTCGCGCCAGTCCTTGCGACGGGGCGTGTGGGCGCCGCCACCGATGTAGTCGATGAAGTCCTTGCGCTCCTGCCCCTCCAGCTCCAGCAGCTTGAAGCGGTGCTGGCCGCCCCACGAGGCCTTGGTGACGTTGAAGCCCTGGTAGGCCCACCCGTGGCGGACCTCCTGCTTGCCGCCGCCCCACTTCTTGTCGATCTTCGGCTGGGTCCGGTAGGTGCGGAACAGGTGCATGATCGTCGTCTGCGCACCGTGGTAGTCGCGGTCGTCGACCAAGCGCTGGAGGATGCGGCTGGCGACGATGCCGGCACCACGGATCATGACGACGCCGGGTCGACGCTTGAGGTCCTCGTAGACGTGTTCGTGCGGCTCGTAGGCGTTGACGACGGTCCGGTAGTCCTCGTAGGTCTCGCGGTACGCCTGCAGGTCGCGCAGGTACCGCAGGCCGGGGTAGCCGACAGAGAGGTGCACGAAGTGACTGCGGTAGGCGATGCGCTTGGTGCGGGTGGTGCCCGTCGGCGGGGTGAGGATGGTGAAGTAGCCGCCCTCCTGCCGGCGGCGGACCATGCGGACCTGGCCCTTGGCGAGCATGCCCTGCCAGCGGATCCGTGCGGCCTCGCGGTCCATGGAGGAGAACACGTCACCGGCACGCGGGGTGTAGAAGTCATCGATCACCGGTTCGGTGAAGACGTTGATCCACGGCCGCAGGTTCTTGTCCTTCCAGCCCTCGCGGATGGCGTATCCGGGGAACCCCCAGATGTTGTCGGGCGTGGCCGCGGAGTCCGACCGCAGCCGCTCCTGCGACGGGATCTGGGAGTTCTTGCAGAGGAACTGGTAGGTCTGGTACGGCCGGTCGATGTTGGTGAGGACCTTGATGTTCTCCAGCGGGACACCGGCGATGCGCAGGTAGTCCGCCATCACGAACGACCCGATCCCGCCACCGACGGTGACGAACGGCACGTCGTAGATCGGGATGCCCGCGTCGGCCAGCATCTGATCGGTCCACCAGTCGGTGGCGATCATCTGGTCGGTCAGGTCACCGCCGCCTGCGCCGCCGCCCTGGACGGGCTGGCCGCTCTGTGGGTTGAACGTGATCGTCTCGCTACCGTCGACCATGGGAAGGTGCCTCTCTCCAGCCGTTGTGTCGCCCCTCGAGGGAGACCTGTCGAAACATAGAACGCGGGTGGGGTCCCGGGACGGACAAACCGGTGACGAAACCGAGCGAGGGGGTCGTCATGTCAGACCGCGACCTCCTCGGACGGCACGCGGTTGAAGCGGTCGAACAGCGGACCGGTCATCGCGGTGGTGATCAGGGCCATGGTGACCGCGGCCACGTTCATGACCGGGCTGATCACCTGTCCCTGCAGGCCGACCAGGCCCACCACGAGCGGCAGGAGGCCCCTGCAGTTCATGAGGATCCCGAGGAGGTTGCTGTCCCGGCCCGACAGCCCCGCCACCTTGCCGAGGGCCGCCGCACCGCCCCACTTCGCCACGATGCAGGCAAGCACGAACACCAGCAGCCCGGGGATGGCGTCGACGCTGAGCTTCGTGAAGTCGGCGTTGAGCCCGGCGAAGGCCAGGAAGATCGGCAGCAGGATGACCGCGACGGTGTCGAACAGCTCCACCGTCATGTCGCGGATCAGTCCCTGGCGGACCGGCAGGACCAGCCCGGCCATGAAGCCGCCCACGATGACGTTGATCCCGAGGATGTGGGCGACCCACCCGGACGTGAACACGAGGATGAGGATCCAGGCGAACATGCCGTGGGAGAGGGCTTCACCGGCACCTGCCGGCGCGAACTCGTCCACGCCCGACCACGTCTTCTTGGCGTTGATCAGGCCGATCTTCTGGGCGCGCGCCTCGTAGGGCTCGCCGACGTAGCGCTCCAGCAGGGGCCGGACGACGACCATCATCAGGACGAGGTACAGCACGGCCAGGCCGAGCTTCGTGCCCAGCGTGCCGGTCGACGTGCCGGCCGAGACCCCCGCGGCGACGGCCACGAGCATGAACATCAGCACGGTGACCACGGCAGCAGCGGCAACCCCGACCGCCGCCAGGGGGCTGGCCGACAGGCCCTTCTCCTGCAGGATCCGTGCCATGACCGGCAGCGCCGTGATGGAGATGAACGCGCCGATGAAGAGGGCGAAGCCGGTGCTCGAGACCGTGTCGACGTCGAAGACGAAGGTCTCGTTGTACAGGATCGGGCTGATCAGGAAGCCGACGACGATCGGGATGGCAACCACCCCGACGGCGACCGTGGCGATCTGGGCCGCCTTGCCCTTCAGCAGCCGGAAGTCCAGCTCGAGTCCCACGAGGAACATGAACAGCAGCAGGGCCAGCTGGCCGATCCCGTTGAGGACCGCCCGGGCCTGCGGCGGGAACAGGCAGCTCGTGATCGAGGCCGGCTCGATGGCCGCACCTGCCGCGTTGGTCAACGACACCCCGCACGCCAGGAACTCGGGTGGCGAGTCGAGCCCGAACAACGTCGGGCCGAGCAGGCTCGGCCCGAGGAGGACACCGGCGATGATCTCGCCCACGACCGCCGGTTGCCCGACCTTCTTGGCGGCGAGGCCGCACAACCGGGCGGCGATCAGGATGACCGCGATGTCGAACAGGATGAACGCGACTACCTGCCCACTGGTTAGCATCTTCGCGCTCCCTCTCAGCGGCGATGTGGAGGCGGAAACGTATCGCACGCAGGGGCGTGTGCGCATCGCACTTCACCAGGCTGTCATCGGTTCGTCCCCGCGCCGTTCGTCGTAGGCTGGGCGCCGCCCGCGCCACCACCAGGAAGGCACCCGATGCCCCCGATGTTCCGTCCCCGGACACGGCGCCGGTTGTCCACCGTTGTGCTGGTCACGGCGCTGGTCACGGCGCTGGTCGTGGCGGCGGGGCTGGCGACGGCTGCGGACCCCCCGACCCCCGGTCGCCACGACGAGCACAGCCGGTTCACCGACCGGTCCGCCGGCTTCCCACCCCAGCCACGCGACGCCACCCACGTGCGAGCCGTCCCGGGTGATCCGGCCACCCCCGCCACGGTCCGCGCCGAGGTCACCTCCGACGGTGCGGTCGGGCTCGCGCTGGCCGATCCGGACGTGCGTGACGCCGCCGGCGAACGGGTCGAGGTGGTCGGCGTCGAGCGTGTCGGTGACAAGGGTGCGCTGCCCGACGCCAGCGTGGTGACGCTGTACGGCCACGAGCCCGCGGCGTCGGTGCTGGCAACCGTGGCCGACGGAAGGGTCGTCTCGGTGGAGTCGATCCCGGCCGGGGAGTGGCAGCCGCCGATGACCGCCGACGAGCGTGCGCGGGCGGTCGAGGTGTCCCGCGACCACTGGCGGGCGGCCGGTCACGATCGGGTCGAGGTGCTGGAGGGCTACACGATCCACGCGCTCGAGCCCGACGGGCGGCCCTACCCCACCCGCATGGCCTACACGAGCTTCCACGTCGACGTCGACTCGCGTCCGGAGCTCGTGGCGTGGGTGGACCTGACCGCCGGGGAGGTGGTCAGGTCGCGGGTCGAGGCACCGCCGCAGGACGGCACGGGGGCCACCCCGTCACCCCGGCGCAGCGCGGGGGAGGCCACGGAGTACCGCGGACACCGTGACTGGCACGGGTGGTCGCTGGACTTCGACCTCAGCGGCCGCGACGACGGCATCTCGTTGTCCTCGGTCACCTACGAGGGCATCCCCGTGTTCGACCGGGTGAGCATGCCGGCGATGACGGTCTTCTACGACCATCCACCGGGGACCCAGCCAGAGGACACCTGCGGTCCGTTCGTCGACCGGCTGGGCCTGACCGGCGGGCTGACCCCGGTGTACTGGGCCGACGACGCCGAGGTCGTGATCCGGGAGTTCGAGCAGCTCGGGCAGTCCTGGCTGGAGTTCGGCATCCTCGACACCCTCGGCAACTACGTGCTGTACCAGAGCTGGTACCTGTCCGCCGACGGGCAGCTGGACGCGCACACGTTCGCCAAGGGCCTTCAGTGCGAGTTCGACCACGTGCACTACCCCTTCTGGCGGTTCGACGTGGACCTGGCGGGGCCCGCCGACGACGTCATCACCCGCCGGCTGCCCTCGGGTGAGCTGGAGGTGCTGGACACCGAGTTCGACGCGCCGGCCGATTCCGCTGTGGGCCACGAGTGGGCCGTCACGGACACGGTGACCGGCGACACCGTGCACCTGGCGTTCGACGACGGGTCGTGGAACGTGCCGGGACAGGTCGTGCCCGAGGAGCTGTACGCGACCAACGTGGTGTCGGGTCGGGTCGTCGACAGCCGCGAGCAGGGGACGTGGCGACTGCCCGCGCTCGTGGACCTGGGCTACAACGACGGCGCCTCGCTGGACGGCGCCGACATCTCGCTGTGGTACCGCGGGTTCCTGCCGCACACCGCCGAGGAGGGGCCGGAGCTGTGGCACTCCACCGGCGTGCGGATGCAGGTCGAGCTGGCCCCGCGGTACTACCCGCGCCGCCCGCGCTGACCCCGCCCACCTGACCCCGCGTGGACGACCCCCACTCGGCGGCGTGTGCGATCCCCACCCCCACCGGGCATCCAACGCACCCACCCCCTCGCGGCGTGTGCGATCCCCACCCGCCGAGGCCTGTCATGGCACACGACCGCCGACCCCGTGCCCCATCCCCACCCGCACGAGGCGTCCAACGCACCCACCCCCTGGCGGCGTGGCCGACCCCCACCCGACGGCGTGTGCGATCCCCACCTGCACGAGGCGTCCAACGCACCCACCCCCTGGCGGC
>NZ_PGDQ01000021.1 GCF_003073135.1 Euzebya rosea | reverse complement strand
CCTCGGCCAGGCGATTCGCCCGTTCGGTCTGTCGGCGGGCTTCCTCGGTCTGGCGCCGAACCTGTTCCGCCTGACCTCGGGCCAGCTCGGCGAGCGAGGCCGTGTCGTGCCACGGGCCGAAGTCGTCCTCGGCGACCAAGCGGTCGCCGCCGGCGAGCCGGATGCCGAGCGTGGGAACCTCGATGGGGGCACCCGGCGAGGTCGAGGTGGCGCGGGTGCGGTAGGCATCCTCATCGGCGACGAGGTGCTGCACGTAGCAGCCGCCAGGCGCGAACGGATGGCGGACCGTAGAACGGCAACGGCCCCGGGATCGCCGGATCCCGGGGCCGTTGTGGACAACGTCTCAGCCGACGCTGGTGAGCGACGGCGGTGCGGGGACTGTCCCTCCCGCATGGGGCCGCGACGACGTGTCCGTGGGGGCTGTGTCCTCGTTCGTCGTGGTGTCCGAGTCGTGGTCGGCAGGGGACGGATCGTCCCCGTTCCGCTGCAGGGGACGGCCGAACCGCCACCATGCCGCGGCCACGAGTCCGAGCAGCAGGGTGGCGCCGATCAGCAGCGCGATCGGCAGGGGGATGCGGGCACCGCCGTCGGACAGGGCCACGATCGTGGCGGCCCGGGGGACGACGTTGCCACCGCCCTGTACCTCCAGCATGAACAGCACCCGGTCGGGGGTCTGCTCCAGGTAGCTGGCCAGGTCGACGGAGGCCTCCAGATCACGCTCCTCCAGCGGAGCGAGGTCGATCCGCTCCGGGGCGTCGACGGTGATCCAGTCGAGGCGACCGCCGATGCCCGTGCCGCCGCCGACCGCGTCGACAGCCCCTGCGACCCAGACCGACACGGTCCGGGGTTCCTCGGTGGCGTTGGTCAACCTGACACGGATGACCGTGTCCTCCTCCACCACCGCGGTGAGGGTCCCGTCGACCCGACCGAGGAGCGGGGTCAGGTCGACACCCTGGGCGCCGACCGCCCCGACCGGGGCCGTGGGGCCCAGGACGAGGACGGTGGCGGCGACCAGGATCGCGATGCGTCGGAGGAGGTGCATGGTCGACGTGCTACTGGCTGATCAGGGTGATGGTGTGGGTACCGGCGTAGGCGCCGGCCGGGGTGTCGTTCGGAGCCGTGGCCGTGATCCGCGGGAAGGCGGTGTAGACACCGAACAGGTTGTCCAGCACCGACAGGTCGATCGCCCCGTTCACGATGTCGAGCAGGTCGTTCAGGATGGCCTCCTGGGCGAGGGTGTTGCCCAGTCCCGCGATCTCGTTGCCGAGCGCCGCCGTCGTGGCGCTGCCGGAGTTCACCAAGCCCTGGATGATGTCGTCGGCCGGGATGACGTCGGTGGCGTCCAGCCCGGTCAGGTCGGTCAGCTGCGCGTTGATCGCCGCGATCAGGTCCGTCAGCGCGGCCAGGTCCGTCGGGGCGTCGGCCGACATGAGGGTCAGCATCGTGGCGGCCGGCGCACCGGTGGCATCGGCGTCGGCTGCACCGAGGCCCAAGTAGCTGGGGTTGGTGAAGGGTTCGGTTCCGGTCAGGCCGTCGACCAAGCCCAGGGCCTCGTCGATCAGCCCGGTTAGGTCCAGGTCCTCGATGAGGCCGCCAAGCAGCTCCGTCGCAGGGTCCCCGGCCGTGACTGCCGCGTCGAAGGCGGTGCACAGGTCGGTCAGCGCGGCCAGGAGGTTGGTCACGTCGAGGGCAGGAAGGCCCAGCCCGCCGATGGTCGCGGTCAGCAGCGTGGTGCAGTCGAGGCCGGTGGCGAGGCTCAGCAGGTACGTCGGCTGGATGTCGGCCAGCACGTCGGTGGCGGTGAGGCCCTGGAAGAGCCCGAGCGTCACGTCGCCGGACGCGATGATGTCATCGGAGTTGGCGTCGACCGCCAGCGGGTCGTCACCGGTGGAGGTCACGGGGTAGAGGTTGCCCATCTCGGCCACGACGTCGAAGTCGCGGTCGATCAGGTAGTCGAGGTCGGTGACCGTCGCCCGGTAGTTCGTCGGGGCGCCCGAGACCAGCGGGAGCTCGGTGAGCGCCTCGGTGCCGGTGAAGTTGGTCACCGTCAACGACCGGGTGCCCACCGACCCGACGTTCATGGTGACGGGGACGCCGACGGCGGTCTGGGCGGTGGCTGCGGTGGCGAGTGACATCAGCATGACGCCGACGACGACGAGCGCCATGCGGCGGCCGGGCCGGGCGGGCCGGCGAGGGGTCTGGGGGGTGGTTGGCATCGGTGCGCTCCTGGATGGTGACTGTGCTGGACGAGAAGTCGAAGGTGATATCGGCCGGTGTGGATCCCCGTTCGAGGGGTGCTCAGCCGGGGGTGCGAAGTCGCCGGTAGATGGCGATGGCCAGCGCCATCAGCACGATCCCGAGCAGGATCGCGCTGTCGAACGTGCCGCCGGTTCGGGGCAGGGGGGTGCCCTGCTGCGGGACACGGACCGTCTCGGTGGTCAGCTCGACGACGGGGTCCTCGGTCTGGTTGACCGGGGGTTGCGTCGGCTGGGCGGTGGGCGCCTCCGTCGGCGGGGCCGTCGGGGACGACGTCGGCTGCGGAGTCGGTGAAGCCGTCGGAGACGGGGTCGGGATGGGGTTGGGTGTGGGGATCTGGGTGGGATCCGGAGTTGGCTGCGCGGGCGGTCGCGCGGGAGGCCGCGACCCCTGCGCGGGCACCTCCACGATCACCGGAACCGAGCCGCTGCGGGCCACGAGACGTCCTTCGGGCAACGGACCTTCGACTGCCGGAGGTCCTGTTCTTGTGGACGTTAGGAAAAACTTCGTCCACCCCACATGACACGATGTGACGAAATGATCGTCACCATCGGGACTAGTACTGAAAGGCCTTCAGCACTACGTCACTCCCCGGCGTCGTCGTCGACAGGCGGGGTCAGGAGGTGGGGATGAACCCTCTGTCGGCGAGCAGGGCGACGATCTGAGCGGCCGCTGCATCCGAGGTGGTGCCATGGTCGGTCGTCACGAGGTCCGGGGACACCGGCCGGTCGTAGTCCGAGGTGACGCCGGGGATGTCGATGACCGTCCCCGCCTCCAGCGCGGAGTACAGGCCACCCGGGTCGCGCTCGCGGCAGACGTCCAGGGGCGTGTCGACGAACACCTCGACGAAGCGATCGCGGCCGATCAGCTCGGCGGCACGCTCGCGGTCATCGGCATCCGGGGCCAGCAGCACCGCGATGGCGATGATGCCCTGCGCGTTGACCAGCCGGGCGACCTCGGCGACACGACGGACGTTCTCCGAACGCTCCGGCGGGGTGAAGCCCAGGTCCTTGGACACGCCCTGGCGGACGTTCTGCCCGTCGATGCGCAGCACCGTCCGGCCCCTGTCGAACAGCTGGCGTTCCAGCGCCGCGGCGATGGGCCCCTTGCCCGCCCCGGTCAGCCCGGTGAGCAGGACGGTGACCGGCTGCTGGTCGTAGCGTGCTGCCCGCTCCTCGCGCGTGACGGCGGACCGTTGCTTGGTCAGCGTGTCCGCTGCACGGGTGTCCCAGTGCGACGAGGGGCCGTCGATCATCCCGCCCGCGACCGTGGCGTTGGTGATCCGGTCGACGAGGATGAACGACCCGGTCGTCCGGTTCTGGCTGTACGGGTCGAACAGCAGCTCGCGGTCCACCGACACGGCGCAGCGGGCGATGTCGTTCAGCTCCAGGCGGCTCGTGGCCTCCTGCTCGAGGGTGTTGATGTCCAGGCGGTAGCGGATGGCGCTGACCGACGCGTTGGACTTCCCGGTCGCGGACTGCAACAGGTACTGCTTGCCGGGCACCATCGGTGTCTCCGCCATCCACACGAGGGTGGCGTCGACGCGGTGGGCGCGGAGCATGTCCTGCTCGTCACCGGTGCCGATGAAGACGTCCCCACGCGACACGTCGATCTCGCGGTCGAGCGTCAGGGTGACCGCCTGATCGGGACCGGCCAGGTCCAGGTCGCCGTCGAAGGTGACGATCCGTTCGACGACGGCCGACGCACCGGAGGGCACCGCGGTCACCCGATCGCCGGGGGCGACGGTGCCCGAGGCGACCGTGCCGGCGAACCCGCGGAAGTCCAGGTCGGGACGGGTGACCAGCTGCACCGGCATCCGGAAGTGGACGAGGTCGGCGTCCTCGGTGACGTCGACGGTCTCCAGGTGCTCCATCAGCGGTGGCCCGTCGAACCAGGACATCGCCTCGCTGCGGTTCACCACGTTGTCGCCGAGCAACGCCGACATCGGCAGGAAGTACGGCTCGATGGTGCCGTCGAGGTTGTCGGTGAAGACCTCGTAGTCCTTCTTGATCTGCTCGAACGTGGACTGGGAGAAGTCGACGAGGTCCATCTTGTTGATCGCCACGACCACGTGGCGGATGCCCAGCAGCGACGCGATGGTCGTGTGACGCTTCGTCTGCTGCATCACGCCGTGGCGCGCGTCGACCATGACGATGGCCAGCTGGGCCGTCGATGCGCCGGTGACCATGTTGCGGGTGTACTGCTCGTGCCCGGGCGTGTCGGCGATGATGAACTTGCGCCGCTGGGTCGAGAAGTAGCGGTACGCCACGTCGATGGTGATGCCCTGCTCGCGCTCGGCCTTGAGCCCGTCCATCAGCAGGGCCAGGTCCAGCTTGTCGCCGGCGGACCCCATGACGGCGGAGTCGGCCTCCAGCGCCTGCAGGTGGTCGGCGTAGACCATGTTGGAGTCGTGCAGCAGCCGCCCGATCAGGGTCGACTTGCCGTCGTCGACCGACCCGCACGTCAGCAGGCGCAGCAGGTCCTTGCGCTCGTGCTCCGCCAGGTAGGCGTCGATGTCGGTCGCGATCAGATCAGAAGAGTGACTCACAGCGGCCACAGCCTATCCCGCCGGTGTCGTCTCATTCCGTGTGGCGAACGGGGGATTGGTTTGCGACGACGTGCCATCGGTCAGGTTCGGACCATGGTCTCCTCCCTCGTCCTCGCTGCCAGCGTGCCCGAGCTGCTGGGGTCCTCCTGGTCGCAGCTCGCAACGGTGCTGATCGCCACCGTTGCCATCTACGGCACCGTCATCCTCGCCGGCCGGATCATGGGCCTGCGGTCGTTCGCGAAGATGACCGCCTTCGACTTCGCCGCCACCGTGGCCACCGGGTCGATCCTGGCGTCGGCGTCGGTCGGGTCGGTCCCCCTCGCCTCGGGGGTGACCGCCATCGCCTGCCTGTTCACGGTGCAGTGGCTGGTCGCCAAGGTCCGCCGCAACACCTCGGCCAAGTCGCTGGTCGACAACCGGCCACTCCTGCTGGCGAAGGACGGCCAGCTGCTGACCGACAACATGGCGTCTGCGTCCATCCACGCCGACGACATCCGCGCCAAGATGCGCCAGACCGGCATCACCCGACGTGAGGACCTGGCCTACGTGGTGCTCGAGTCCTCCGGCGATGTGTCCGTCATCGGCACGGACAGCCCGGTGGAGGACTGGCTGCTGGAGGACGTCAGCGCCGACCCAACCCGCGAGGCCAGCCGCTGACCCACCCGGATCCTTCGGGCCCGTCGACAGGATCGTGCCGGACGTCGTCCCACGACGACGCAGGCCCCGATCGCGCCCGACGGCGGCCGCGCCAGTCGACCCCGCACGGCCCCCCGAACCGCGGCAGGCCCAGAAACTGTGAACGGCCTAGAAGTAGCCCTCGCGCTTCTTCTCCTCCATCGACCCGGACTGGTCGTAGTCGATGACCCGGCCCTCGCGTTCGGAGCGGGTGGCCAGCAGCATTTCCTGGATGATCTCCGGCAGCGTGGTCGCGCGGGACTCCACCGCACCGCTGAGCGGGTAGCAGCCGAGCGTGCGGAACCGCACCCACCGCTCCTCGGGCTCCTCGCCGGGCTCGAAGCGGAAGCGGTCGTCGTCGACCATGATGACGACGCCGTCGCGCTCCACGACCGGCCGCGGGGCCGAGTAGTACAGCGGCACGATCGGGATCTGCTCGAGGTGGATGTACTGCCAGACGTCCAGCTCGGTCCAGTTCGACAGCGGGAACACGCGCACCGACTCGCCGGAGTTGACCCGGCCGTTGTAGTTCTGCCACAGCTCGGGCCGCTGGTTCTTCGGGTCCCAGCGGTGGTTGCGGTCACGGAAGCTGAAGACCCGCTCCTTGGCCCGCGACTTCTCCTCGTCCCGGCGGGCACCGCCGAAGGCCGCGTCGAACCGTCCGGCCTCCAGCGCCTGCTTCAGCGCGTCGGTCTTGGCGATCGTCGTGTAGCCCTGCGACCCGTGGTCGAACGGGTTGATGTTCTCCTCGCGCACCACCGGGTTGGTGTGGACGATGAGGTCCAACCCCAGCTCCTCGGCGGTGGCGTCCCGGAAGGTGATCATCTCCCGGAACTTCCACGTCGTGTCGACGTGCAGCAGGGGGAACGGCAGCTTGCCGGGAAAGAAGGCCTTCCTGGCCAGATGCAGCATGACCGAGCTGTCCTTGCCGATCGAGTAGAGCATGACCGGCCGTTCGCACTGCGCCACCACCTCTCGCATGATGTGGATGGCTTCCGCCTCGAGCTGGGCGAGGTGGGTCATTCGCTCGGGGGAGCGCAGCGGTGTGGCGAGGTCAGTCATGTCGTCAGCAAGCCTAGAGCGCGACGCGGACGGATCGCCGGACGAACAGTGCGATCCGGTCGGGCGGGACGGCCGGTTGACGCATCGCACACGAGCGCGTAGACCGGTAGGCGTGCACCGCGCCCACGTCGAGCAGCTCGACCGCCACTTCGGCGGCCGCTCCGTGGTGCCCGCGGTAGGCATTTTCCTCCTTCTCATTTGATGCCGCGGACGGGGTGTTGCATCCGACCGTTTCGCGGAGCCGATGAGGATGCGTCAAGCTATGGGGGCACAGGCACGACGACATGACGTGCGCGGCCCCACCAGACGACACGAATCGTCCCCGAACGCTGCACGCAGAGGAAGAGATGCCATGACCAAGATCAAGCTGACCGTCCCGCCGGACCAGACACCCGCCGAGGAGGCCGCGCTGGTCGCGCGTGTCGCTGCCTCGGTCGCCGACGCCACCGGTGACACCGACATCCACTTCGAGATCGAGAAGACCGAGGAGGTCAAGGTCCCCGGGCTCATCGGCGACCGCATGGCCACCGGCGCACGCTGGAACGCCTGACCCTCCTCCCCGACGCGCAGCTCCCACCCGAGCACGACAGGATCGACAACTGATGACCGCCCCTCGCACGCTGGCCGAAAAGGTCTGGGATCGCCATGTGGTGAGCACCAGCCCCGACGGGCCGGACCTGCTGTACATCGACCTGCACCTGGTGCACGAGGTCACCTCCCCGCAGGCCTTCGACGGCCTTCGCCTGGAGGGACGAACCGTCCGACGGCCCGACCTCACCCTTGCGACGATGGACCACAACGTGCCGACGACCGACCGGTCGCTGCCCGTCGTGGACCAGCTGTCCAAGCAGCAGATGGACACCCTCGAGGCCAACTGCGCCGAGTTCGGTATCCGCGTGTTCAACATGCGCTCGCCGCAGCAGGGCATCGTGCACATGATCGGCCCGGAGCTCGGCGTCACCCAGCCCGGCACGACCATCGTGTGCGGTGACTCCCACACCGCCACCCACGGCGCGTTCGGCGCGCTCGCCTTCGGCATCGGCACCTCCGAGATCGAGCACGTCCTGGCCACCCAGACGCTGGTCCAGAGCCGCCCGAAGACGATGGCCATCGAGGTCGAGGGCGATCTGCCGCCCGGCACCACCGCCAAGGACCTGATCCTCGCCATCATCGGACAGATCGGCGTGGACGGCGGTATCGGCCACGTCATCGAGTACCGCGGCGAGGCGATCCGCAACCTCTCCATGGAGGGGCGGATGACGATCTGCAACATGTCGATCGAAGCGGGCGCCCGCGCCGGCCTCATCGCCCCCGACGAAACCACGTTCGCCTACCTCAAGGGCCGTCCCCACGCCCCGCAGGACGGGGACTGGGACGCGGCGCTGGAGTCCTGGCGCGAGCTGGTCACCGACGAGGGTGCGGAGTTCGACACCGTCGTGCGGTTCGACGCCACAAAGCTGGTCCCGACCGTCACGTGGGGCACCACCCCCGACATGAGCGTGCCGGTCACCGGCAACGTGCCGACGCCGGAGGAGACCGACGACGCCGACCAGACCCGCCGCGCCCTGGACTACATGGGCCTGGAAGGTGGCGAGGCCGTCACCGACCTGACGCTGGACCGCATCTTCATCGGCTCGTGCACCAACGGCCGGATCACCGACCTGCGCGCAGCCGCCTCGATCATCGACGGCCAGCACGTCGCCGACGGCGTGCGCGCCATGGTCGTGCCGGGCTCCTACCCCGTGAAGCTGCAGGCCGAGTCCGAGGGCCTGCACCAGGTCTTCATCGACGCCGGCTTCGAGTGGCGCGAGCCGGGCTGCTCGATGTGCCTCGGCATGAACCCCGACATCCTCGAGCCGGGCGAGCGGTGCGCGTCGACGTCCAACCGCAACTTCGAGGGACGCCAGGGCAAGGGTGGCCGCACCCACCTGGTCAGCCCCGAGATGGCGGCCGCCGCCGCGATCGCCGGACACTTCGTCGACGTTCGCGACTTCGTCGCGAACGTCGGACAGGCGGGGGGGCGAAACGGGCCTGACGAAGGAAGGCCCGATTCGGGCGATGTGCGTGACTGGACCCCCCGGGAGAGTGCCAAGTGAAGGCCGTGACCACCGTCGAAGGCCGCATGGTCCCCCTGGACCGCGCCGACGTCGACACCGACCAGATCATGCCCAAGCAGTTCCTCAAGCGGATCGAGCGGACCGGCTTCGGCGAGTTCGTCTTCGACGACTGGCGCCAGGACCCCGACTTCGTCCTCAACGACGAGCGGTACGCCGGCGCCACGATCCTCGTGACCGGGCCGAACTTCGGCTCGGGGTCCTCCCGCGAGCACGCACCGTGGGGCCTGCAGCAGTTCGG
Organism: Euzebya rosea; assembly: GCF_003073135.1. Taxonomy (NCBI): domain Bacteria; kingdom Bacillati; phylum Actinomycetota; class Nitriliruptoria; order Euzebyales; family Euzebyaceae; genus Euzebya; species Euzebya rosea. The sequence goes on along the minus strand of NZ_PGDQ01000021.1, from coordinate 72,962 downwards.
CTTCGAGGCCATCGTCGCCCCGTCGTTCGCCGACATCTTCCGCAGCAACTGCGCCAAGATCGGCCTGCTCTGCGTGCAGCTCGACGAGAAGGTCGTCCGGCAGCTGATCGAGCTGGCCGAGTCCGCCCCGGAGACGGTCTGCACCGTCGACCTGCCCCAGCAGCACCTCGAGGCCGGTGAGGTCAGCGAGGACTTCGCCTTCGAGGCCCACGCCAAGCACATGCTGGTCAACGGCCTCGACCAGATCGGCCTGACGCTGGAGGGTGCCGACGCCATCGAGGCGTTCGAGGCCAACCGGCCCGCCTTCATGCCGGTCACCGCCTGACCTGACCGACCCGGGTGGCCGCCCCATCACGGGCGGCCACCCGGGCAGGAACGTGACGGATCCTCGCCCGACGAGCAGGTTCGTGCGACGCTGTGGCACATGGCTGCGCAGCCTTCCCCTTCGCCTGCCGCCCGTCCGCGGGTTCCGGCGCATGCGTGGACATGGCTCCAGCGGTCCCGTCCGGTCCTGACCGAGGTCGCCAGCCAGCTGTACGGCAGCACCGAGGGCCACGTCCTCGACCGGCTGAAGGCCGACTACGCCGAGGACCCGTTCGTGCAGGACCTCGTCGCGCGGGTGGTCTGTGACGTCGCCTTCAACGGCCGGGTCCCCGAACGACGTCCCGCCGGGGCCCGCTGGGACCGTGGGCTGACGTGGTGGGCCGCCCACCTCGCCGGCGTGTCGACCAAGGAGTTCGACGCCCGGTCCGAGGGCAGCTCGCCCCCGCAGGCCCGCCTGTTCGGGCCGCAGCCACCACCCGACGGCCCGTCCACCGAACCGCAGCCGGTGCGCAAGCGGCGGCCGCTCGTCAGCGTCGAACGGCGCGCCATGATCCAGGCGCTCCGCGACATCCTCGCCTCCGGCGACGGCAACACCGTGCCCGCCGACGCGGTTCGTGCGCTGCTGCAGTCCCTCGAAGCCGACCAGGCCCAGCCCGACCAGGACTGACCCGACCAGGACTGACCCGACCAGGCCTGACCCGACCAGGCCTGACCCGGGCAGGACGAACCGACCGCCGATCCGTACGGCCGCCTCGGACGGTTCGTCCGGAAGGCACACCCGGCCGTCCGACGCAACCGCAGCAGACGGCCGCCCGGACGACGATCCGTCGGTATGTGGCTACCAATGCGCTGCACGGGACGGGTAGCGTTGTCCGTCGATCTTTTGAGATCCACCAATGCGCCCACAGCTCTCCTTCACCCCCGCCCCATCCGCCCCCTCCCGGGGTCGTCTCGTCGTGTTCGCCCCCGGCAGCGACGACCTGACGGCCTGCAAGAACCTCGTCGCCGCCATGGGGACAAGCGGTGAGGCAACCCAGGTCCGCATGGCCGTCCCACGGGGCGACCGAGCCCAGGTCGTCGACGTCGAGGCGGTCTGCGTCCCCCTGGACGTTCCCGTCCTCCGCTGGCTGCTGACCGACGGCGGGGACCGCACCCAGCCGGCGTCGGTCCGCGCCTGGAGCGTCGCCGCCCGCATCGCGCTGGCCGCCGTGGGATCCCATCACCTGCTGCCCCGCCTGGTCTCCGGCGACCCCGAGGACCTCGACGAGCACGGTCGCGTCCCGATCACCGCCGCCTGGCAGGTCGACGTCGAGTCCGACCCGACCGTCGCCGAGTCGCTCGGCCGCCTGGCCGACGCCATGCCCGCCAGCGCCTGCGCCGTGGCGCTGGACGACACCACCGCCTGGGACCGCCGCAAGCTGCTGGTGGAGTTCTGCCACGCCGTCGGTGACGTCATGGTCCGGGAAGGATCGCCGCCACCGTCCGGCCGCCCCCGCGAACGCCTGCTGCCGTGGACGACCCGGTGGTCCGAAGCCCTCGGGGACTCCGCCGACCCGCGTGTCCCCCTCCGCGACGACGGACCCGACCTGGTCGCCGGCGTCGAGGGCTGGACCGCCCGCGTCGACTCCGACGCCACCCTGGTGCTCAACCTCGACGCGCCCGAGGACCCCTCGGCCCCGTGGACCCTCTCCTTCGCCGTCCGTGATCCCGAGGACACCGAGATCCCCGCCGCTGACGTGTGGGCCGACCCCGACCGCGGCCTGACCGAGCCGTTCCTGTCCGGCCTGTCCCGCGCCGCCCGCGCCTTCCCGCCCATCGACCCGGCGCTGGCCAACGAGTCACCCACCCACGTCGAGCTCGACCTCGACCAGGTGTGGCAGTTCCTCACCGACGCCGCCCCGCTGCTGTCGGGCTCCGGGGTCGACGTCAACCTGCCGGCCGCCCTGTCGGACGAGGGCATCAACGCCCAGATCCGCCTGTCGACCAACGACGACGACGGCACCGTCGACGCCGTCTGGGAGATCGCCCTGGCCGACCGCGTCCTCGACGACGCCGAGGTCGAACGCCTGGCCACCACCGGCGCCAACATCGCCCACCACGACGGACGCTGGGTCCTGCTCGACGAGGAGATGCGCCAGGCGCTGGCCACCCGCGGCCACCGCGAGACCGTCGGCAAGGCCGAGGCGCTCGCCATGGCGCTGGCCGGTACCACGGGGGAGGAGTGGTTCGGCGCCGGTACCGCGGCACAGCGGATCGTCGTCGACGACAGCCTCGGCGACCTCATCGACGCCCTCCGCAACGCCGGCGACCTGCGCGACGTGCCCGAGGTCCCCGAGGGCTTCGAGGGGCTGCTGCGTCCCTACCAGCAGCGCGGTGTCGCGTGGCTGGAGGGCATGGCCGACCTCGGCATGGGGGCGGTCCTCGCCGACGCGATGGGCCTGGGCAAGACCATCCAGCTGATCGGGCTGATGCTTCGCCGTCCGGGCCCGTTCCTGGTCGTCTGCCCGACCTCGGTCGTCGGCAACTGGGAACGCGAGGTCCAGCGGTTCGGGCCGGGCCTGGAGGTCCAGCGCCACCACGGCACCGACCGTGCGACCGACCTCGAGGGGTTCACCGGCGTGCTGGTCACCTCCTACGGCACGCTGCGACGCGACGTCGACCTGCTGTCGAGCCTGCGCTGGCAGGTCGTCGCCCTCGACGAGGCCCAGCAGGTCAAGAACCCCCAGACCGCCGCCGCCCAGGCCGTCCGCGCGCTGGACACCGCGTCGACGTTCGCCCTGACCGGTACGCCGCTGGAGAACCGCCTGACCGAGCTGTGGGCCGTCATCGACGCCACCAACCGGGGGCTGCTCGGCAGCCAGGGCACGTTCAACAAGCGGTTCGTCGGCCCGGTCGAGGTCCGCCGCGACTCGCGCGCCGCCGAACGGCTCCGCCGGCTGGTCGCCCCGTTCATCATGCGCCGCACCAAGGACGACCCCGAGGTCGCCAAGGACCTGCCGGACAAGATCGAACGCACCGTCGTGTGCGCGCTGACCAAGGAGCAGGCTGACCTCTACAAGGAGGTCACCAAGAAGGCCCTGGACGAGCTGGCGGAGGCCGACGGGATCGGCCGGCGCGGCAAGATCCTGGCCCTGCTGACCGCGCTGAAGCAGGTGACCAACCACCCCGCCCAGTACAAGAAGGAGGGCGGGCCGATCCTGGGCCGCTCCGGCAAGCTCGCCACGCTGCGCGAGATCATCGGCGAGGTCGCCGACGCCGGCGACCAGGCGCTCATCTTCACCCAGTACACCCGCATGGGTGACCTGCTGGCCGAGCAGCTCGAGGCCGACCTCGGCATGGAGGTGCCGTTCCTGCACGGCGGCCTGTCGCTGTCGCGCCGCGACAACATGGTCGCGGACTTCCAGCAGGGGTCGGCCGCGCCCGTGCTGATCGTCTCCACCCGCGCTGGTGGGACCGGCCTGAACCTGACCGCCGCCACCCACGTCGTGCACTACGACCGCTGGTGGAACCCGGCCGTCGAGGACCAGGCCACCGACCGTGCCCACCGCATCGGGCAGACCCGCACGGTGGAGGTCCACAAGCTGGTCACCGCCGGCACCATCGAGGAGCGGATCGCAGAGATGCTGGAACGCAAGCGTGCGCTGGCCGACGCCGTCGTCGGCGCCGGCGAGTCGTGGATCACCGAGCTGGACGACGCGGCGCTGGCCGAGCTGGTCAGCCTGTCCGCCGACGCGCCGCTGGTCGACGAGGTCGACGAGCGCCAGGGGGCCAGCCGATGACGGTCTCGTGGGGAGAACGCTGGCGCAGCGTCCTGGGCGGCCCGGACCACGAGCTGGCCCGACGGGTCCGCCAGGGCCGGGCGACCTACCGGTCCGGCCGGGTGTCCGACGTCCGCCTGGCCGCCGGCCGTGTCTCGGCCCGCGTGCAGGGGTCCCGGGCCACGCCGTTCCTGGTCGAGGTCGAGATCCCGCTGCTCAGCGACGAGGACTGGGACATCGTCATCGACCTGCTGGCCGGCAAGGTGCGCTACCGCGCCCGGCTGCTGGCCGGTCACGAACCCGAGGGGCTGGCCGAGGAGGCCGAGGCCGCCGGGGTTCGGCTGTTCCCGACGATCGACGAGATTGCCGTGGCCGCCGGGCACAGCGGCGAGTCGCCGTTCCCCGTCGTCGGCGCCGGCGTGTGGGAAGCCGTCGCGGCCCGCCTGGACTCCAGCCCCTTCCCGCTGCTGAAGCTGCGGGGGAGGGGACGCGAACGGGTCCTGCGCGACATCGCCCGCCGACGTCGTGACGGCGAGGCCAACGGCCCCCGCGGCGTGCCGGTGGAGGAGATCGACCTGCTCGGCTGGTCCTCGGAACGGTCGCCGCTGGGCGCCATCGCCGTGCCGCGCGTGCGGATCCCCCGGACCGACGCCCCGCAGCTGCAGGTCCTCGGTGATCCCGAGGGCTGGGCGGGCGCGCTGTCGGCGGCCGACCTGTTCGGGCCGCTGGTGGCCGGCGGCGCGGCCGAGGCCCGCAAGCTGCTGACCGGTGCCGACGAGGTCGACACGGCCGACGACGACCCCCGGGACTGATCCTCGGGCTCGACGGAGTCGGTCGACTGGCCGGTCAGTCCTTGGCGTGCGCCTTGCCGGACGCGGTCTTCTCCAGCGCCGGGGGCTTGCGGCCGGTGGCCTTGATCCAGCCGGTCGCCGCGCCCCGCTGGGCCACGACGGTGGCCACGCCGACGCCCAGGCCGGTCAGGGCCGTCCAGAGGATCGCGTCCTTGGCCGAGATGTCGGGGTCGATGGGGTTCTTGGGCGGATCGTGGTCGGGCACCAGCTTGGCCCAGACACTGCCCAGGACCTTCGTGGTGGCCAGGCCGGCGACCGCGGCGGCAACGCCGGCCACGGCCTTCCAGGCGAAGGATTCCATGCGGAACAGCACCTCCAGCCGGACCTCTGAGTCCAGCATGTCGATATCGGCGACGAGCTTGCGTCGGGCTGCCTCGACGGCAGCCACCTTGGGTGCGAGCTCGGGTTTGTCGAGCGGGGTCAGGGCGTCCGGCAGGTACCCCTCGGGCATCGCCGGCATCTGGTCGTCGGTCACGAGGAGGGCCCCTCGGTCGGATCGGTCTCGGAAAAGGGTTGGGGGCCGGCCGGCGGCTTCTTCGCCGGCGGCGCGGGCAGGGCGCTCGGCGGCGGCACCACGCCGGTGATCGGTGTCGCCGGATCGGTCGTGGGCGTCGGCTCGTCGGCTGCGGGTGCGGCGGCCACCGACGCGACGGCTGTGGAGGCGTCCTCCGCGGGTGCGTCGGTAACAGGTGCGGCGGGGCGACCGAGCGCCGCGGACCGCGGGTCCGCGGGGATGGCGGTCGCCCGGCTGGAGCCGACCGAAGACGTCGTGGCCTCCACCGCGGGGGAGGAGGTGCGGGCCGCGTCGCCCGGGCCGATCGGATCCGGACCGGAACCGTTCCGGCTGGCGCCGCCGGTCAGGCGCTGCTTGACGTCGGCGAAGGTCTCGGCGAGCGTCGTCTTCGCCTCCTCCACCCCCTGCTTGGCGCTGGCCTTGGCCTGGTCGACCGCCGCAGTGGCCGCGTCCTTGGACTGCTCGCGGGACGCTGCGGACTGCTTGAGGGACAGCTCGGCTTTCATCTTCTGCATGCCGAGGTACCCCAGCACGGCGATCGCGATGATCAGCAGCAGCAGGACCAGCCCGCTGGCCGCCCACGCCGGCATGAACGTGGCGAACACGAACCCCAGCCAGACGAGGAACGCCTGGATCGCCAGCCAGCCGATGATGGCGGCGCCGATGAAGAACCCCGCCCCCATCGCCTTGGACTTCACGCCCTCGGCGATCTCGGCCTTGGCCAGGTCGATCTCGGCGCGAAGCAGCTGCTGGAGATCGGTGACCACGACCTTGGCGGCGTCCGTGGCACCCCGGTTCGGGCGGCGTCCCACCAGCCGCGCCAGCGGTGGCTCTCGGTCGGTTGTCCTGGTCATCGGTTCGCGTGTCCCTGCCGTGTCGCTGGCGAGCGGCCTGTTCGTGCCCTTCGGGCGGGCGGGGCAAACCGTACCGGTCCTCGAGAGCGCTGTGTAGTCACGGCCCGATGGACGCACCCCCACCAACGATGGGCGGCCGTCAGCGTTGACGGCAGAAGACCTTTGGGCTGGTGACCGGGAGTGGTCCAAATAGGTGCTTGATCCAGGTGCAGGGTTCAGTCATTGTGGCCAGGACGGGCCGCCTCGTGGTCAAGGTCCACGCTGCGTGGCCGATCACTCGGGGGACACCTACGCTGGAGAAACGGACCGGCAACCCATCCAACCGTCGAACAAGCCCTCAGCAGGAATCCAGCTCGAGGGTGACGAACTCAACAGAAACTGATGCGCGCCGTTCCGTTGCGGAAGCCGGATCCCACCTCGACAGCGTCGACGTGCTCCCGGAAGCCAGCGGTCGCCGACACCCCACACGACACCGAGGAGTGGTGAGCCCCACGTGGCCCAGATCATCGAGGAAATGCCGCTGCACGACCACGTGCAGCTGTACCTGCGCGAGATGGCGCGAACCGCACTGCTGACGGCCGAGGAGGAAGTCGACCTCGCCAAGCGGTACGAAGCCGGACTCGAAGCCGATCGCGTGCTCGGTGCCACGGAGAAGATGGGTGCGAAGCGGAAGCGTCAGCTGAACCGTGTGCGCAACGACGGCCGCCGCGCCAAGGAACGCCTGGTCCAGGCCAACCTCCGCCTGGTCGTCAGCGTCGCCAAGCGGTACCAGGGCCAGGGCCTGCCCCTGCTCGACCTGATCCAGGAAGGCAACCTCGGCCTGCTGCGGGCGGTGGAGAAGTTCGACTACCGCCGCGGGTACAAGTTCTCCACCTACGCCACTTGGTGGATCCGTCAGGCCGTCGGCCGTGGTGTCGCCGACAAGGGCCGCACGATCCGCCTGCCCGTCCACATGATGGAGCGCGTCCGCCGTGCCCTGTCGATGCAGCGTGACCTGGCCGAGGCCCTCGGCCGCGAGCCGCAGATCGAGGAGCTCGCGGAGGAGCTCGGCGAGGACGTCGAGACCGTCGAGGAGCTGCTGACCTACGCCCGCACGCCCACGTCGCTGGAGACCCCCGTCGGCGAGGACGGCGACGCCGAGCTCGGCGACTTCATCGAGGACCGCAACGCCGACGACCCCATGGAGGTCGCCGCCAAGGGCCTGGCCCGTCAGGAGCTGCTGGACGTCGTCGCCGGCCTGCCCGAGCGCGAGCGCATCATCCTCGAGCTGCGCTTCGGTCTGCTCGACGGCGAGGCCCGCACGCTGGACGACGTCGGCCGCTACTTCGGCCTGACCCGCGAGCGGATCCGCCAGCTGGAGGCCCGCGCCCTGTCGAAGCTCAGGCACCCCTCCCGTGGTCGTGCGCTGAGCGACACCGCCGCGTAGCAACCAGAACGAGCGTCGAGGCCCGGACACGTCCGGGCCTCGACCCGTTTTCGCCAGCGGTGGACGGCGCGGGGAGAATGGGCCCATGCCGAGCCTGACGCCAGAGGACGTGGCCAACCTTCCGCTGCCGACCCGGGGGCCGCGACGGCAGGGCCTGTGGATCGAGGCGCAGTCCGCAGTGCAGCCGTTGCGGCTGGGCCTGGCCACACGGCGGCTGGCGGCCGCGCCCCGGGGGAGCGGCCGGCCGGTGATGGACATCCCCGGCTGGCGAACCGGCGAGGCGTCGATGGCGCCGCTGCGGACCTACCTGCGTCGGCGAGGCCACCATGCGGTCGGCTGGGGCGGTGGGGTCAACTCCGGCGACCTGCCCAGGGACGTGCCGCTGACCGTCGAGGCGGTCCGGGCGCTGGCCGACACGACCGGCGACCGGGTGGCGCTGGTGGGCTGGAGCCTGGGCGGGGTCATCGCGCGCGAGGTCGCCCGGACCGTGCCGGACCTGGTCCGCCGGGTCATCACCATGGGCAGCCCCATCGCGGGCCCGCCCGCCTACACCCTGTTCTCCGGCCGGATGGAGGAGGCGACCATGCAGCAGCTGCTGGACCGCCAGCGGGAGCGGGAGGAGACGCGTCCGCTGACCATGCCGGTCACGACGATCTTCACCCGCAAGGACCGGATCGTGGCGTGGCCCGCCTGCGTGGACCGCCACACCGAGGGCGTCGAGCACGTCGAGGTCGACTCGACCCACTTCAGCCTCGGCATCGATCCCGACGTGTGGCTGGTCGTCGCCGAGCGGCTCGTCGCCGACGACTGATCCCGCCGGTCAGCTGACGTCGCCCGCCGCTCCGGCGGCACGGGCGACGCGGGCACGGGCGAGGAGGAACGTCCGCTCGGCCTCGTTGGTGGCCAGGTCGGCGGCGGTCGCCCAGGCGTCACGAGCCTCGACCGTGCGGCCGAGCCGGTGCAGCAGCTCGGCCCGGGCGGCGTGGACCGGGTGGTGGCCCGCAGCGTCGATGTCGTCCAGGACCGCCAACCCGGCGGCGGCCCCCTCCACCTCCGCCAGCGCCATGGCATGACCGATGGACGCGCCGGGGCTCGGGGCCACCGCCTCGAGCTGACGGTAGAGGGCCAGCACCTGCCGCCAGTCGGTCTCGGCGAGGCTCGGCGCGTCGCTGTGCACCGCGTTGACGGCCGCCTGGATCTGGTACGGGCCGGGTCGGCCCCGTCGCAGGCACCGGTCGACCAGCGCCTGCCCCTCCGCGATCAGCCCGGCGTCCCAGCGGGACCGGTCCTGGTCGGGCAGGGCCACCAGCGACCCGTCGGCGGCGATGCGGGCCGGTCGGCGGGACGACAGCAGGAGCATCAGGGCGAGCAGGCCGAGGACCTCCGGTTCGTCGGGCATCAGCACCGCGAGCAGCCGACCCAGGCGGACCGCCTCGTCGGTGAGGTCGTCACGGACCAGGTCGGGGCCGCTGGTCGCGACGTACCCCTCGTTGAAGATCAGGTACACGACCGCCAGCACCCCGGCGAGCCGGTCGGGCAGCTCGGCGTCGTCCGGTACCCGGTAGGGGATGTGCGCTGCCTTGATCTTGCGCTTGGCCCGGACGAGTCGCTGCGACATCGTCTGCTCGCTGACGAGGAACGCCCGGGCGACCTCGTCGACGCGCAGGCCGCCCAGGACCTGGAGGGTCAGCGCGACGCGTGCCTCCATCGACAGCGCCGGGTGGCAGCAGGTGAACAGGAGGCGAAGCCGATCGTCCTCCGTCGGGTCCTCGAACGCCACGTCCTCACCTCCCTGCCCGGCGACGTCCTCGACGACGGCACGGCGCTGCCGGTCCTCACCCACCCGCCGGCGACGGATCCGATCGATCGCCCGGCGGCGGGCGGTCGTGGTGATCCAGCCGCCCGGGTTGGGTGGGACGCCGTCGGCCGGCCAGCGGTCGGCCGCAACGGCGAACGCCTCGGCGACGGCCTCCTCGGCCAGGTCCAGGTCGCCCAGGACCCGGCGGAGGGTTGCCACGCACCGCCCGTACTCGGCCCGGAAGATCCGGTCGAGGTCGAGCTGCTGGCGCGAGGGCACCTACTCCTCGGGTTCGGGCTGGAACGGGCGCACCTCGACCGGCCCCCGGCAGGCGGTGGAGGCGTCCTTGGCGAGGGCCAGCGCCTCGTCGAGGTCCTCGGCTGTGAGGACCCAGAACCCGCCGATCCACTCGCGGGCCTCGATGAACGGGCCGTCGGTGATGACGTGGTCGCCGTCGACGGCGCGGACCACCGTGGCGGTCTCGCGTGGCTCCAGGCCGCCACCGAAGACCCAGCGGCCCTCGTCCATGACCCGGGTGTTGAACGCGTCGACGTCGGCGAACATCTGCTCCATCACCTCGGGGCTGGGCGGGGCCTCGCCCTCGACGTGGTGGACGGCGAAGAGGTACTGCTGTGGCATGTCGGTTCTCCCCTGGACTGCGGCGCCGCGGGTCGGCGCCGTCACCCTAGCCACGAACGGCGGCCGGTCGAAACAGACAGGTCCACGAGAATTCTTTCGGGCGGTCCGTGGAGGCGGTCAGTCCCCGGCCACGAAGTACCGCCAGGTGCCGTCGGCCGTGATGCCGACCCGCCAGTCGTAGTACCCGTCGGACTCGACGAACTCGCGTGGCCATGCCCACAGGTCGGTGTCGGGGACGGCGGTGGCGGGGCCGTCCAGCAGACCGGCGAGGATGCCGAGGACATCGGTGCCCTCGGCCTGCAGCTGCTGGTAGTAGGCGATCGGGTCGTCGGTTCCCCCGAAGCTCGCGGTGAATCCGTCGGCCGGGACGAGCGCCCGCAGGGCCTCCCAGTCCCCGGCCAGGGCGGCGTCGCGGATCGCTGACGCCGTACCCATGGCGGCGGGCGGCACGCCTTGATCGGCTTGATCGGCTTGATCGGCTTGATCGGCGTGATCGGCGGGGTCGGTCGGTTCGGTGGGCTCGAAGGACTCGGTCGGTTCCGTGGGCGTGGTGGGTTCACTGCCGCCGTCCGGTTCGGTGTCCTCACCCTCGCGGGCGGGATCGGTGGGTTGGGGGTCGACGGGGTCGCCGGAGCCCAGCAGGGCAGCGGAGATCGCCACCGGCAGGTTCGAGCGGGTGGCGTCCCCCGACCCGGTGCGGGTGCTGAGCACCATCGGGCCACCCGTGCCCATGACGACCGTGGCGCCCAGCCCGTCCATGTAGAGGGGTTCGCCCGGCGCCCACGACAGGGCCGAGTCCGCGGAGACCACGGTGTCGATGCTGAGGGTGGTCAACGACCACACGACCTCCCGGTCGTCCTCGACGCCGTCCTGGAACGGCGTGGCCGGCCGACCCAGCGCCCAGCCGTCGTCGGTGTCGAGCACACGCGGGATGTCACGGGCGGACTGACCGGTCAGGGCCAGGACCTCGTCGACCGACAGCGTGTCGCCGACGAGCGAGACCCCAACGGGTTCGACGGCCGCGTCGCCATCGGGGCCGATCATGCGCACGTGCAGGATGCCCTCATCTGGCTGGCCGGGGACCACGGTCCATTCCACCGGGTGGGGGCTGCCACCCGGGAACGACGTGGCCACACGCTGCACTGCCCCTTCCGGGAACGAGCCGGACCAGGAGACGGCCCGGACCTCCGTGTCGGCGTCGCCGGACCCCGCAGGGTCGGTCAGCCACACGAGCGCGGATCCGTCGCTGGCGAACACCGGTGCGCCGGCGCAGGTGGTCGAGTCCGGGTCGACGAGGATGTTCTCGGTGCCGTACACCGCGACTCCATCGAGGTCGGCGCCGTCCCGCTGGGTGCCGGTCGACCACCCCGGGTCGACGCCGAACGTGGTCCACCACAGCTGTCCGCAGCCGTCGGTGTCCTCGGTGCGGACCACCAGCACGACGTCGTCGGGTGTACTGCCCGGACGCACGGCGATGTCGGTGACCGGGCCGCTGACCTCGACCACGTCCGTGGCGATCGCCGTCCCGTCCGGGGTGATCATGTGCACCCCGTCGACGTCGGCGTAGAGCACCGCGGCGACCTCACCGGGAGGGCCGGCCTGTACGTCCTGGGCCGGGTCCACGACGGTCGCGGCGGTCTCGGCCGTGACCTGCTCGGTGGTGGGGGTCACGGGTGCGGTCGAGGCCCCCACGCCCGGGTCGAAGGTGATGGCGGTCTCGGGCACGTTGCCGAGCACCAGCACGCCGACCAGCACCGCCGCAGCCCCGGCCACGGCGAACCCGCCGACCTGGAGGGTTCGTCGGCGCCGTAGCCCGGCCTGCACCCTCCGCCAGCCGTCCGGTGCGGGCTGGACCGATGACGCGGAGGTGTGCAACCCCTCCCGCAGTCGCTGCTCGAAGGCGGACACGGGCTCCCCGCCGCTGGTCCGGTCGTCGCTGTGGCGGTCGGTCATCGCTCGTCCTCCTCCATGATCGTTCGCATCGTCGTCAGCCCGCGGGACACGCTGGACTTGACCGTCCCCTCGCTGACCCCGAGCGCCGCGGCGGTGTCGGCCACCGACAGGTCCTCGTAGTAGCGCAGCACCACGGCCGCCCTGGTCCGGGCCGGCAGCCGGTCGAGCGCCCGCAGCACCGCGTCGGCGTCGGCGATCCGGTCGTCGTGGCCGTACGTGCCTCGGTCGTCGCCCTTGCGCACGGCGGCCTCGCGCCGGCGGACGCCCAGCTTGCGGAACCACGAGTTGACCTCGTTGACGACCGCCCGCCGGACGTAGGCACCGACGTCGTCGACGGGCCCCCGCTCGAGCCGGCGGTGCATCTTCAGCCACACGCCGGCGACGACGTCCTCGGCCTGCTCGCGGTCGCCGCACAGCAGGTAGGCCAGCCGGACGGCGCCGGCGTGGTGGGCAGCGAAGGCCTGCTCCAGCGACGTCGTGGTCACCGGCGGCACGGCTCGGGGTCGGTGGTCGTGGACAAGTGGTGGCATCTCACCATGTCCGACGCCCGACCCACCCGATCGGTTGAGTCCGGCTTCCGGCCACAATTGTCGGAACGGGAGCACGGGTGCACCCCTCGCCACGATCGTGGCCGGACGCCAATCCCGGAAGTCTGGTTTCCGGCGACGATCGTAGGGACGGGGGCACGGGTGCACCCCTCGCCACAATCGTGGCCGGATGCCAATCACGGCGGGCCCGGTGAGCCCGGTGAGCCCGGTGGGCGGCGGGTCGGCCGGATGCGGATCCCGGCGAGCCGGCCGGGAACGCGGGCAGGTCGAACGCGCGGACGGTCACGACCCGGGAACGGGAACGGGCCGGGACACGAGGTCCCGGCCCGTCCCGATCTGGTGGTCCTACGGGAGGACCCACTGGGGGTTGGCCTGGCCCCTGAGGGCGCCGCCCGGGAACTCCGCGGTGTGGAGGTTCACGTAGTGGTCGGCCGGGGCTGCTCGGAAGGTCGCCAACGCGTCGCCGTCGGTGTCCTCCACGCAGTCACTGTGCGAACCGATCCCGACCGGGGACACGGTCAGGCCGATCAGGACGTCGCCCGCCTCACCCGGACCACCCGAGTGGATATGGGCAGCGGTCGGGGCGCTCTCGAGGCCACCCCAGAAGGTGACGTGGCACATGTCGTCGTCGTCGTTGGTGGTCAGGAACGTCACGCCTCCGGCCATCATGGCGCCCGGGTCGGGCACCTCCTGGTCCCCGGAGAGCTCGGCGGCGTAGAAGTCGTCGAAGGGGAACAGGTTGTCGCGGACCGCCCCGGCGGGGTGTTCCATGGAGTGGACGTTGATGTAGAACTCGCCGGGGTTGGCGAAGATCTCGGCCACCAGGTCGGCGTCGGCGTCGGGCAGGCAGCCGTTGGCCTCTGCCTCACCGACGAGGGGCGCCTCCAGCGGGATGACGACGTCGCCGTCCTCCCCGGCTGCGGCCCTGTGGATGTGGGCTGCGGTGACGTCCTCCAGCAGCACGACGGAGTAGATCCAGCACATGGTGCCGTCCTCGGTGCGGGTCACCCCGCCGATGCCGTTGGCGACCGGGTGCCCCTCCGCCGTTTCGTTGGTGCCCTCGAGGACGCCGATCAGGCTGGCCGGGCTGATGTACTCGGCTTCCAGCACGGTGCCGACCAGGTCACAGGCGGCCTCGTCGATCCCGGGGCCGCATCGAACGTTGAGCCCGTTCGCCAGGACCGACCCGAAGAAGTCGTTCAGGGCGTCCTGGGTGACGGCAGGAACGTCCGGCCCGTTGGTCAGCAGCACGGCCGACCCGAGCACGGAGGCGCCGAAGCCCTGTGCCCACGCGTTGTCGTTGAACCCGTCGACCAGCACGACGTTGCCGTACCGCGCACCCTGACCGTCCAGGTACCCCATCAGCGCGGCAGCGGTGCCGTCGCGGCTGGCGCCGGCGACCCGGTCCCAGGTCACGCCGAGCTCGTCGAGGCCGTCGGTCACCGCCGAGGGCACGGCGGCCTCGCCACCGACGACCGCCACGTGACCGATGCCGTTGGCGGCCAGGAAGGACCCGACGCCTGCGGGCAGCCCGTCGGGCCCGGCCACGAGGATCGGGATGCCGAGGTTGGCACCAGCCGACGCCGCACCCAGCGAGTCCGCGAACCCGGCCGTCGGGTTGTCCTCGGTGCCGAACGCGCGGGCGATGATCGCGCCGGGCCGCGGCGCGTCCGACGGCGGCTGGGCGAACCCACCACCGGCGACGAAGAACCGGTCGGCAAGGTCGACGGCCGTTTCGATGCGGGTGGCACCTGCGACGCGGGTCACCGTGAACCCTGCCGCCTCGAGCTCACCCACGACGTCCTCGCTGACGGCAGCGGTGCCGCCCACGACCACGACCTGCTGGGCGTTCAGGCGCTGCAGCTCGGCAGCGACCCGGTCGTCGAGGGTGTCGGTCGGGGTCACCAGGAACGGGCGGCCGGTCGCCCCGGCGGCGAGCAGGTCGGCGAAGTCGTCGTCACGACCCAGCAGCACCGTCTCCTGCGGACCGTCCAGTAGGGAGGTCCACGCGATCGCCGCCGCCACGTTGCTGTCGTCCGTGGCGGTCACCGAGGTGAAGTCCGCGCTCGGTGCGACCTGCGGTTCGGGCGGCTCCGCCCCCTCCTCGTACACCGTCAGGTAGGCGTTCTGCCCGCCACCCGGACCGCCGTGGAAGCGACAGAAGTAGTTGACCTGCCCCGCTTCCTCCGTCGTCAGCTCGAAGCTGTCGCCGGGGTTGAGGAGACGGTCGAAGGAACCGTCGGCCGCGGTGACCGTGTGGGTCGCGGTGCCGTTGTTGGTCCACTCGACGGTCGTGCCGACCTCCACCACGGTGTCGTACGGATCGTAGGCGAACTCGAAGACGCTGATCTCGGTGGTCTGGGCCGACGCGGGCCCCGCCAGGACCGACAGGATCAGTAGCGCCGCAGCCATCACGGCCGTGGCGGATCGGACGAATCTGTGCATGACAGTCCCCTTCGTTCGTGTCCCCGGAAAAATGCGGTCGCCCGCCCGTTGCCGGGGTGGTGTCAATCCCTCCTCGCACGGAGTCGGGGGAAGCCCCTCAGCCTTGGTGCCGCCACACCGTCGCCGCCCGAGACCCATGACGGTAACCCTTGGGATATCGTCGTGTCGTGCTTTCTCGGCGATCGCTGATCCGGGGCATCGTCGGAGGGGCAGGGCACCTCCAGTTCGGGTACCGGGGGTCCGTCTCGAACCGCTCCGATCCACCCCTCCGCTGCGCGCTGCCGGCCCGCCGTCGCACCCCCGCGACACTGCGCGCCGAACCCTTCACGGCCCCCCTGCCGATCCCGTCGGCGGTGCGCCCCGGGACCGAGCCGGTCGTGCTGCCGCTGAACCGGACGGCCGTCCAGCTGATGCCCGGCGTGACGACCACCATGCTGACCTTCGGCGGGGCCTTCCCGGGACCGACCGTCATCGCCCGGCCCGGGCAGGTCGTGGACATCGACGTGGTCAACGAGCTCGACGAGCCGGCGGTGCTGCACCTGCACGGCGCGCACGTCGCGGCGGTGCACGACGGGCACGTCCGGGACCGGATCCCCGCCGGCGAGCAGCGCCGGTACACCTTCGACAACGCGCAGCGGGCGGCCCACCTCTGGTACCACGACCACCTGCTGATGCGGACCGCCGAACGGGTCTACCGGGGCCTCGCCGGTAGCTACCTGCTGATCGATCCGGCCCACGACGCCCTGGGCCTGCCCAACGGCGACGAGCGCGACATCCCCGTGGTGTTGACGGACAAGACCTTCGACGCGGGCGGCCAGCTGGTCTACGACCCCGACGGGCACAGCGGGTTCCTCGGCGACGTCGTGCTGGTCAACGGCGTCGACCGGCCGGTGCTGGCGGTCGAGCCGGGCCTGCTGCGGCTGCGGATCCTCAACGCGTCCAACGCCCGGCCCTACCGGCTGGGACGGGCCGACGGCCTGCCGCTGGTGCAGGTCGGCACCGACGGGGGGTTGCTGGCCGCCCCGGCCACCAGGGGAGAGGTGGAGGTGTGGCCGTCCGAGCGCGTCGACCTGCTGCTGGACCTGTCCCGGATGGCCGACGGGGAACGGGTGGTCATCGTCGACGCGGGGGTGGGCGACCTGATGGCCGTCGACGTGACCGGCGGCCCGACGGAGCCTGCGATCCTGCCGAGCGAACTGGGGCCCGCCCCCGCCCTCGACCCACCGGAGGTCGTCCGCACCATCACCCTCGACGAACACGGCGGCCGCTTCCTGCTCAACGGGCACGGGTACGACGACGCCGTACGCGACGTGTACGCGCGGCTGGGTGCGGTCGAGCGCTGGCGGCTGGTCAACACGACCTCCTTCGGCCACCCCATCCACCTGCACCTGGTCAGCTTCCTCGTCCGCGGACGGACCACCACCGCCGGCGCCGTGGCCCCGCTGCGACCCGAGGACCAGGGGTGGAAGGACACCGTGCTCGTCCGCGCGTTCGAGACCGTCGAGCTGGACGCCCGGTTCGCCGACCACCTCGGCGACTTCATGTACCACTGCCACGTCCTCGAGCACGAGGACCACGACATGATGAGCCAGTTCCGGGTCGTGGACCTCGGCCGCATCGCCGGCAGCAACCGTGTCCGGACCGCCGCAGCGGTGTCGGCGCACGGGGGCGGGACGGGCGGGACGGTCGTCGTCGCCAGCGGGCTGGAGTGGGCCGGCGCCCTGGCCGGGGCGGCGCTGGCCGACGCCCTCGTGCTGGTGCTGGGGGAGGCGCTGGACGAGGTCGCGGAGGCGGAGCTGCGCCGACGTGGTCCCGACCGGATCGTCATCGCCGGCTCGACGGGGCAGGTGTCGGCCGGCATCGAGGGGGTGCTGGCCGGGATCGCACCGACCAGCCGCGTCGACGCCGACGACCCCGTTGACCTCGCCGCCGGGGTCGCGCGGACGCTGGCGGACCGGGCCGACCGGGTGGTCGTCGCCACGGCCGATCGGTTCCCGGACGCCCTCGCCGCGGGTGTGCTCGGGATCCCGGTGCTGCTGACCGCCCCGACGGCGCTGTCGCCGACGTGCGGGCAGGCGGTCACCGACCTCGGGGTGTCGTCGGTGGTCATCGCCGGTGGCCCAGCGGCGGTCAGCGAGGACGTCGCGGCGGAGATCGCCAGGCAGGGGCTGGCCGTCACGAGGATCGCCGGGCCGGACCGGATCGCCACGGCGGCGGCGTTCGCCCGGGAAGCCGGCCTGCGCCCCACGGTCTACGCCGCCAGCGCCACGAGGTTCCCCGACGCGTTGTCGGCCGGGATCGCCGCGCGGCGGGACGGGACGCTCGTGCTGGTCGACGACGGCGGGCTGGCCCCGGACGCCGAGGCCGTGCTGGTCGACGCGGGTGTGACCCGGATCCGGATCGTCGGCGGGGAGGCCGCCGTCGGCCTCGGGGCCGAGTCGACCCTCGCCGCGCTGCTCTGAAGCCTCGGCTCGGTGGTCGGCGCTCGGCCTGCCGGTTGCGCCCGCGGGACGGACGGCCGACCCCCCGGGGTGACACGTTGGGTACCCTCCGCCGTCATGCTGCGCTGGGGAATCCTTGGAGTGAACACGACGGCGGAGGAATCCGTCGGCCCGGCCATGCGCTCGGTCGGTCACGACCTGGCCGTGGTCTCCGCCGAGACGTTGACTGCTGCCCAGCAGTTCGCGGCCACCCAGGGGGTCCGGCGAGCCCGTCGGGACCACGCCGAGGTCCTCGTCTCGCGCGATGTCGACGCGGTCTTCGTTGCCCTCCCCACCTCCGAACGCGAGCACTGGGTCACCGAGGCGCTGCACGCCGGCAAGCACGTCCTGTGCCTCAAGCCCCTCTCCATCGACGCCGACGGCGCCGCCCGCATGGCCGCTGCCGCGGCGTCCGGGGCCGGCCTGACCCTCATGGAGGCCCTCCCGCTGCGGTTCCACCCGCGTACCGCCGCGCTGCTGGAGCTGGTTCGCTCCGGCGGCATCGGTGCGGTCCGGCTGGTCTCGGCCACGTCCGCCTATCCCATGACCGACGCCGACAGCTACCACGCCGACCCCTCACGCGGTGGCGGTGCCCTGCTGGACGTCGGAGCGGACCTGGTCAGCCTGATCCGCTGGGTCCTGGGCGAGGAGCCCGACGTCGTCCGGGCGGTCACCCGCCGCTGGGCGTCGGGGGCCGACGCGACGACCTCGGCCGTCATGGGTTTCCCGTCGGGGGCCACCGCGGCGCTGCACGCCTCGTTCGACTCGGCCCGTCACTCCACCCTGGAGATCGTCGGCTCCGACGGGACGCTGCGCATGCCTCGTCCCTTCACCGCGGGCCCCGGCGACCAGGCCGCGCTGCTGCGCTCCGACGAGGTCATCGGCACGTGGCGTGCCGACCCCTGGGAACGACTCCTCGAGGCCTTCGAGCACGCCACGCAGGGCATTCGGCCGCCGATCGACGTGGAGGACGCGGTCGCGACCGCCCACGTCATCGACTGGATCGCAGCCTCCGGCTGACCGGCAGCCCGGTCGGCCCCGTCAGGACCGCAGGCGGTCCAGCAGGGCCTCGGACTCCGAGGACAGGCGGGCGATGAGGGCCTCGGACTCCGAGCGCACGCGGTCGATCATGGCGTCGGACTCCGACGTCAGGCGCTCGATCAGCGTGTCGGGTTCCTGACGGCTGCGGCGCCAGCGCATCACGCCGAACGCGGCCGCGCCGAGCACCAGGGCGCCCGCACCGACGATGGCCGGCGCGGTCCGGTACCAGGGGTCGACCTGCTCGGGGGCGGCGTCCGGATGGGACGTGTCGAGCTTCCCGGTGGACGGGTCGGCCTTGTGGGCGCCCAGCTTGGCGGCCATGGCGTCGAGGTCCGGCTTGTCCTGCACGGGGCCGGACCTGCTGCCGGGTCGGTTGCCCTTCGGCACGTGGCCGTCGCCGCCGGACGGGGTGGGGAACGAGGATGCCTCGAGCTCGCCCTCGATCGCGTCGGGGGCCAGGGAGGGGGTTTCCTCGCTGCGTCGGAGTTCGGGTTGTTGTGGAGTGGACATGCCTCACCTCTACCCGGCACGCTGCGCTTCCAACACCCGACGCCCCATCGACGCCGACCCGGAGAGGATCGTTTCGTGCCCGACCCCGAGGCAGACCGACCGGCTGACCCCGCCACGCCGCGGGTCAGGGCGGCCGGGGGAGTGGTCTGGCGGCAGGCCGACGACACCGTGCAGGTGCTGCTGGTCCACCGTCCGCGGTACGACGACTGGTCGATGCCCAAGGGCAAGCTCGACGACGGGGAGTCCTTCGAGGACGCGGCGGTCCGAGAGGTGGAGGAGGAGACGGGCATCAGCGCGGCCCTCGGTGCCGACCTCGGCGAGGTCCGCTACGTCGACCACAAGGGCCGTGACAAGGTCGTGCGGTGGTGGGCGATGGAGGCCGACCGGTCCCGCACCGGCGAGACCGACGTCGAGCACCTCGACCCGATGGACGCCGAGGAGGTCGACGAGCTGCGCTGGGTCCCGCTGGACGACGCCGACGCGCTGCTGACCTACCCGCTGGACGTTGAGGTCCTGGGGCGCTTCCGCGCTACCGTTGGGCGGCGATGACCTCCCTCCACCGACTGTTCGTCCTCACCCTGCTCGTCGCCGTGGCCACCGTCGGCCTGGCCGGTCCGGCGCTGGCCCACGGGCGTGGGTCGGACGCCAGCAACTACCTCAGCCAGATCACCGACGTCCCCGACGTCGAGGGCCTCTCGTGGGCGGTCATCAACTCCGACGAGTACCTCGAGCTGACCAACACCAGCGACGAGGAAGTCACCATCCCCGGCTACTCCCAGGAGCCGTACCTGCGGATCGGGCCCGACGGGGTGTTCCGCAACATCAACTCCCACGCCACCTACCTCAACGAGGACCGGTTCGGCGACGTGCGGATCCCGCCGGAGGTCGACGTCAACGGCGACCCGGACTGGGAACGGATCAGCGACGGCAACGCCTACGCATGGCACGACCACCGCATCCACTGGATGGCGGCCGCCGAACCGCCGGGCGTGCAGACCGACCCCGACAGCGAGCAGGTCGTCAACCCCGGTTGGGAGGTGCCCTTCGTCGTCGACGGGACCGAGTACGCCGTCGTCGGGGACCTGATCTGGGTGCCCGGCGGCAGCCCGTGGGTCTGGCTGGTCCCTGCGCTGCTGGTCCTGCTCGTCCCGCTGGCCATCGGCCTGCGCACCAAGCCGGACCTGGAGAAGGTCGAGTGGCGGGGCCTGTCGACCCCCATGGGGCTCGTGCTGATGATCCTGGCGCTCGCCAACATCATCCACCTGGTCGACGACCTGTTCGCCACCCCCATCCCGATCTCGCAGTCCGCCGTCTCGGCGGTGCAGACGGCCTTCTTCATCGCCATCGCCGCGTTCGGGGCGTGGCGGGCCATACAGGGGGAGGAGGGGGCGTTCACCGCCCTCGGCGTCGGTGCCGGCGCGGTGTTCATCGGGCAGGGCCTGCTGTACTTCTCCGTCCTCGGCGCCTCGCAGACGGCCAGCCTGTTCCCCGGCTGGCTGACCCGCGTCGTCGTGGCGCTCAGCGTCGCGCAGCTGATCCCCATGGCGATCGCCACGGTGATGGGCACCCGCGCCCTGCTGCCGGAGTTCGACGAGGACGAGCTGGCGGCCGAGTCCGCCGTCTGACCGCAGGGAGGCGGCCCGGACCGTCCCCCCAGCCGGGCCGCAGTTCGGCGGCCCTCAGACGATCTCGTCGCGCAGCGCCTCGAGCATGTAGCAGTCGTGCCAGGTGCCGTCGGGACCCCGCTCGTAGGCACGCATCCGACCGACCTTGCGGAAGCCCACCCGCTCGTAGCAGCGGATGGCGGCCTCGTTGGAGGCGGCTGGGTCTATCACCAACCGGTGATGCCCCCTGTCGTGCACGAGGTGGCGCGCGAGCGTGCGGACGGAGTCCGACCCCAGTCCCTGCCCGTGCCAGTCACGCGACAGGAACACGTCCATGCCGGCGTGGCGGTAGTCGGCGGCAGGCTCCTCGAAGTACTGGATGCTGCCGGCCACGACGCCGTGCACGTCGATGACGAACACCACCATCGCCGGTGACTCCAGCAGCTCGCGGCGGACCCGGTCCACGTCGTAGCGACCCCACCAGCGCGCCACCTCGGGCTCGGCCAGGATCTTCGCGAGTGGTTCGATGTCGGCCTCGGTGACCTTGCGAAGGGTCACCTGCGTGCCGTGGAGGACGTCCACGGGATCGGCGCTGCGGGTTGACACGGGGGTTGGCTCCTTTCCGGACCCATCCTGCCAGCCCACGCTGTACCTGCGGGGGACCGACGGACCACCCCCCAACCGGCATGGATTCGAACAAACGGTTGACACAACCAACCGGACGGTGGATTGTTGCGGCAAGCGACATTCGTTGAATGGGGAAACCGCCGAACGGGGCTCCGCCGAGCCCGGGACGGATGTCGTGACGCAGTCCCGCCGGTCGTCGCCCGACCCTTCGTCGTCGTGCGCCGAGACAGCGGATCCCTCGAGCCGAAGGAGCAACCCGCCATGGTCCACAACGTCCACCTCGACCGACGTCGCTTCCTCGGGCTGGGGGCCGGCAGCCTGATGGTCGCCGCCCTCGCCCCGACGGGCGCCCTCGCACAGGTCCGTGCCAGCAGCGGCAACGGCCGCCTCATCCCGCCACCCAGGGTCGGCACGATCCTCTACACCCAGCGCGACGCCATCAGTCGGTGGGGCGTGCACGACAACCCCAATCCGACCATGGGGTACGTCGGTGGACCCGACTACCCCGACGACCCCAACGACCTTGGTCCCCTCGTCCCGCTGCCCGGCGGCTTCCTCGAGGTCTTCGAGTTCCTCGCCGCCGCGGGGTTCCGCCAGGTCGAGTTCGCCGGCTACAACCAGCACCCGAACAACGTCGGCGGGTCCGCCCCGAACGTCGGCAACGGCACCAACCCCAACTACGCCAACTTCGAGGCGTACAGGGACCATGCCCGCACCCTGCGCAGCTTCCTGGACGCCACGGGCCTGGAGGCCATCGGCAGCCACGGCTTCATCCCCGCCACGTGGCCCGGCGGGCCGAACGGCGGCATGACCCAGGGCGACCACGACCGCTTCATGCTCGAGCTCGAGGTCGCCAGCATCCTCGGCATGCCCTACACCGGCACCGGTGGTGACCCGACGAGCGCGAACAACCGCAACGTCGAGACATGGGACCTGGCCGCGGAGAAGTGGCTGGCCCTCAACGAACTGGCCAAGCCCACCGGCGTGGCGATCTACCCGCACAACCACAGCCCGGCCTACGCCTTCCTGCAGGACGGTCCCATGGTCGAGGTCACCGAGGACCGGCTGACCGGGGCGCCGCTGCCCGCGCCCCAGCTGGTCCGCGGCGAGTCCGGGACCAGGCTGATGGAGCGGTACCTGGCGATGACCGACCAGAGCTGTCCCATCGAGCTGGACGTCTTCTGGGCCCACGTCGCCCGCCACCAGCATCGCTGGTACTACGACTGGGACGGCAACCGGGTCGAGCAGGTCTTCGACCCGCACGCCTTCACCGCCGCCAACACCAAGCGGATCCCGCTGTACCACGCCAAGGACGGCGACCGGACCGCCCAGCCGGAGGGGCAGGGGAACGGCTACGACATGGTGCCGTTCGGCGACCCCAGCAGCGACATCGACTACCAGCGGTTCTTCCGCCAGCAGGGCGCGAAGGGCTGGCACAACCCCAACTACGAGCAGGACAACGCGCCGGGCGGGTCCAGCGACCCGGGCCGGTCGCTGCGCGTCTCGCGCTTCAGCGCCGACAACATGCAGAACCTGCGCGGCTGACCGCCACCCGGGGCTCGGATCCGGTCGGTGCGGCATGCCCGCTGCCGGCCCACCGGATCTGGGCTTCGGGCCGTGGCCCGGTAGGCTGCGTCGCCAATGACGACACACCATCTGGCCATCATCGGCGGCGACGGGGTCGGCCCCGAGGTCACCGCCCAGGCACTCAAGGTCCTCGACGCCGCCGAGCAGCGCTTCGGCTTCTCCACCACTCGCACCGAGTACGACCTCGGCGGGCGCCGCTACCTCTCCAGCGGTGAGGTGCTGCCCGACGCGGTCATGGCCGAGCTCGACCAGGCCGACGCGATCCTCCTCGGTGCCGTCGGGACCCCCGACGTGCCGCCGGGTGTGCTCGAGCGCGGCCTGCTGCTGAAGCTGCGGTTCGCCTTCGACCAGTACGTGAACCTGCGTCCCGTCAAGCTGCTGGCTGGCGTGCCCACGCCGATCGCCGGGCTGACCCCGGACCGCTGCGACATGGTCATCGTGCGCGAGAACACCGAGGGCATGTACGTGGGTGCGGGCGGCTCGTTGTTCCACGGCACCGGGGCCGAGGTGGCCACCCAGGAGTCCCTCAACACCCGTCACGGGGTCGAGCGGGTCATCCGCGACGCGTTCGCCCGCGCCCAGCAGCGCCGCAACCACCTCACCCTCGTGCACAAGACCAACGTGCTGAACTTCGCCGGTGACCTGTGGATGCGCACGTTCACCGAGGTCGGCGAGGCCGACTTCCCCGACGTCGAGCGCGACTACGTGCACGTCGACGCGATGTGCCTGTACATGGTCACCACCCCGGAGCGGTTCGACGTGGTCGTGACCGACAACCTGTTCGGCGACATCGTCACCGACCTCGGTGCGGCCGTGCAGGGTGGGCTGGGCCTGGCCGCCAGCGGCAACCTCAACCCGAGCGGCGAGCACCCGTCGATGTTCGAGCCGGTCCACGGCTCGGCACCCGACATCGCCGGCAAGGGCTGGGCGAACCCGGTCGCGGCGGTCCTGTCGTTGTCGATGGCGCTGGACCACCTGGGCCACGCCGATGCCGCCCGCGCGGTCGAGGACGCCGCGGCGGAGGTCCTGACGACCATGACGGCCATGGGCGGGCCGGACATGGGCGGGTCCACCGACGAGCTCGGGGACCGCATCGCCGGCATCGTGGCCGGCTGACCCATCCACCCGCGCCACCACGGTGGCGCACTAGGATGCGGCCCGAGGCCACCGAGCACCGAGGGATCCATGCCCGTACCGAAGATGTCGAAGATCTGGATGGACGGCGAGCTCGTCGACTGGGACGACGCGACCATCCACGTGCTGACCCCGTCGCTGCACTACGGCTGGGCGGTCTTCGAGGGCATGCGGGCCTACGCCACCGACCGAGGCCCGGCGATCTTCCAGCACCGGGCCCACGTCGAGCGGCTGTACCGCTCCGCCCAGGTGCTGAGCATGCAGATCCCCTACTCGCCCGACGAGATCCTCGAGGGGTCGCGCGAGCTGTGCCGGGTCAACGGGCAGGACAGCTACTACATCCGCCCGCTGGCCTACCTCGGCTACGGCGAGATGGGCCTCAACCCCTTGCCGTCGCAGGTGCGGGTGATGATCGCCGTGTGGCCGTGGGGCACCTACCTCGGGGACGAGGGCGTCAAGAACGGCGTCCGCGCCAAGGTGTCGTCGTGGCAGCGCATGGGCGCCAACATCATCCCGACCGGCGCGAAGGCCTCGGGTGTCTACGTCAACAGCTCGCTGGCCAAGATGGAGGCCGTCAAGGCCGGCTACGACGAGGCGATCATGCTCAACGAGCACGGCCGCGTCGCCGAGGGGTCGGGCGAGAACGTCTTCGTCGTCCGTGACGGCGTGCTCGTGACCCCGCCGACCAGCGAGGGCGTCCTGCCCGGGATCACCCGCGCGGCGATCCTCGACCTCGCCCGTGACCGTGACATCCCGGTCGAGCAGACCCCACTGCTGCGCCAGGACCTCTACACCGCCGACGAGGCGTTCTTCACGGGGACCGCGGCGGAGATCGTGCCCATCCGTTCCGTCGACGACCGTGTCATCGGACCGCCCGGTCCCATGACCAAGCAGCTGCAGGACGTGTTCTTCAGCGTCGTTCGGGGCAGGGAACCCAAGTACGACCACATGCTGGACTACGTCAGCCAGCGGTGAGGCCCGCCGTGGCCCTGCCGCTACGAGGAGGAACCGTCAGATGGGTGTCACCCGCCGTGTCGTGATCGTCGGTGCCGGGTTCGGTGGCCTGTCGGCTGCCCGGGCCGTCGCCGGCCCCGACGTCGAGGTCGAGGTCATCGACCGCCGCAATCACCACCTGTTCCAGCCGCTGCTGTACCAGGTGGCGACCGCGGGCCTCGAACCCTCCGACATCGCCTACGCCGTGCGCGGGATCGTCCGCAAGGAGCCGGGCGTGCGGTTCACCGCCGCCGACATCACCGGAGCCGACCTCGACGCGCGGGTGCTGCACACCGCCGGCGGACGCGACATCCCCTACGACACCCTCGTCCTCGCCGCCGGGGCGCGAACCGCCGACTTCGGCATCGCCGGGGTCGCCGAGCACGCGTTCGGCCTGAAGAGCCTCAACGACGCCATGGCCATCCGGCAGCACATGCTCGAGCAGTTCGAGCGCTGCGCCGTCCGGCCCGAGCTCGTCGACGAGGGTGCGCTGTCGGTCGTGGTCGTCGGTGGTGGCCCGACCGGGGTGGAGATGGCCGGCGCCATGTCGGAGCTGTTCACCCGCGTGATGCGGGCGGACTTCCCCGAGCTGGACCTGACCCGGGCGCAGGTCGAGCTGGTGGAGATGGCACCCGAGCCGCTCGGTCCGTTCCACCCCAAGCTGCGCCAGCACGCCATCGACCAGCTGGAGCGACGCGGCGTCACCATGCACCTGGGGCGGTCGGTCGAGGAGGTCACCGACGACGGGGTCCTGCTGGACGACGGCACGTTCCTGGCCGCGGCGACCTGCGTGTGGGCGGCCGGGGTCGAGGCCGAGCCGCTGGGGAGGATGCTCGGGCTGGAGACCGGACGGGCCGGGCGCATCGTGGTCGACGACAGCCTTCGCATCCCCGACCGTCCCAACGTCTTCGTCATCGGCGACCTCGCGGCGGCGACCGACAAGAAGGGGGAGGTGCTGCCGCAGCTCGCGCCCGTGGCCATGCAGCAGGGCCGGCACGTCGCCAAGGTCATGCGCGCCGTGGCCGAGGGGCGCAAGCCACCGGCCTTCAGGTACACCGACAAGGGGTCGATGGCGACCATCGGACGGGGTGCGGCCGTCGCCCAGGTCCCCGGCGGCATCCGGTTCGGCGGCACCCTGGCGTGGCTGGCCTGGCTGGTGCTGCACATCTACTTCCTCATCGGCTTCCGCAACCGCATCAGCGTGCTGGTCAACTGGGCCTGGAACTACCTGACGTGGGACCGTGCGGCGAGGGTCGTCCACGGGGTGGTCGCCCCGGAGGGGCGCGATGTGGTCGCCCCGGAGGGGCGCGGTGTGGTCGCCCCGGAGGGGCGCGATGTGGTCGCCCCGGAGGGGCGCGGTGTGGTCGACCCGGAGGCTCTGGAGGTGCCGGAGAGGTCGGAGTCCTCGCAGGCGTCGGAACGGGCAGCCGGCTGACCGTGGACGTGCTGGCCGCGGTGGCGGGCGTGGCCATCGTGGCCACCCTCGTCGCGGTCGGCGTCCGGCTGCGGCGACGACGCCGGGCCGCCCTCGCCGAGGCCTACGCGGCACCGGAACCCGACGCCGACCGGAGCACGCTGCTCGGCCAGGTGCTGTCGGGGTCGGTGGACCTGCTGGCCGGCACCGTCGGCGGCGCGCTGCGCACCCTCGTCCAGGTCGCCGGTGCCCGCGAGGACGACGGCGTGGTGACCCTGCTGTTCTGTGACATCGAGGGGTCGACCCGCCTGAACGTCGAGCTCGGCGACGACCGCTGGGCGGAGGTGCTGCGGATCCACGAGCACGTCTCCAGCGAGGTCGTGGCCACGCACCGCGGCCGGATCGTCAAGACGGCCGGGGACGGCTTCATGGCGGTCTTCCGGACCCCGGCGGCCGGGGTCCGAGCGGCGGTCGGCCTGCAGGAGGCCCTCGCGGCCAACCCGCGCATCGGGGTGCCGCTGCCGGCCCGTATCGGCGTCCACTGCGGTGAGGTCATCGGCCGCGGCGGGGACTTCTACGGCACCGAGGTCGTGCGGGCCGCCCGTATCGCCGACCGGGCGAAGGGGGCGGAGACGCTCGTGTCCGACGCGGTGGTCGACCACTGCGGCGACATCGACGGGGTCGCCTTCCAGCCGGCCGGGCGAGTGCGCCTCAAGGGGCTGCCCGGCCGACAACCCCTCAGTCGGGTCGCGGTCAGCGGGCCAGCAGGTCGATGAGCTCCAGCAGGGGACCGGCGTCGTGGTCGTTGTCGGTCCAGGCGGTCTCCAGGGCCGTGCGGATGATCTGGCCGGAGCGTTCGCCGACCATGATCCGGTCCTGGCCGTCGAGCAGCGCCTTGACCGCTGCGTGCCCCAGCCGGGCCCCGAGGACACGGTCGCGCATCGTCGGCGGACCGCCACGCTGGACGTGGCCGAGGACCGTCACACGCGAGTCCAGCGAGGTGCCCTCGACCACGCCGTTGGCGATGCCGTAGGCGCCGCCGGCGTCGTCGCCCTCGGCCACGACGACGATGCAGAAGGTCTTGCCCATCTCGAAGGATCCGCGGACGCGTTCGCGGACCGCCTCGATGTCGGTGGGCCGCTCGGGGACCAGCACGGCCGACGCACCGCCGGCCAGACCGGCGTAGAGGGCCAGCCACCCGGCACGCCGACCCATGACCTCCACGAAGAACAGCCGCTCGTGGCTGGACGCGGTGTCGCGGATCCGGTCGATGGCCTCCAGGGCCACGTTGACCGCGGTGTCGAACCCGAGGGTGAAGTCCGACCCGCCCAGGTCGTTGTCGATGGTGCCGGGGATGCCGACGACGGCGAGGCCGTGCTCGACGCTCAGCGCCTGGGCCCCGTGGAAGGACCCGTCACCGCCGATGACGACCAGACCGTCGACCCCGCGGGCTTTCAGGTTGGCCGCCGCGAGGGCGCGGCCCTCCGGGGTGCGGAACTCCTCGGACCTGGCGGTCCCCAGGATCGTGCCGCCCAGCTGGATGATGCCGGAGACCGCGCGGGCGTCCAGCTCGCGCATCCGATCCTTGATCAGGCCCCGGTACCCGAACTCGACCCCGAGGGTCTGGACCCCCAGCGCGTCGGCGGTTCGGACGACGCCACGGACAGCAGCGTTCATGCCGGGCGCGTCGCCCCCGGACGTCAGTACGGCGATTCGTTTCATGAGACTACAAACCCTAGACGGAGGAGTGGGTGGAGGGGTAGTACACCGCGCCCGACGGCCAGCAGACGGTCACGCCGCCCGTTTGCAGCCCATCTAGGCTGTCGGTGTGCATGCGTTCTGGGCCACCCTGCTGCGGCAGGGCCTTCGCCGAGGAGGGAGCACCGGACCCCCCGGTGGTCCGGGACTCGGGCGCCTCCTGCTGGAGGAGCTCGCCTGGGCGGCACGCGAGGCGGTCCACCCGGTCAAGATGGTCACGGCCGGACTGGTCGTGGTGGGGGTCGGTGTGGCCCTCGGTCCCACCACTCCCGGGCCCGTCCTCGGCGCGGGCTGGCGGCTTGCCGTCTCGGTGCTGCTGGGGCTGGTCGCCCTCGCCACCGCCCACGCGCTGCTGCAACGACGCACCGACGACGACGGCCTGCGTGCCCTGCGCGTCGTGCTGGCCGCCACGGCCGTGGTCGTCGTCGGCACGCTGGTCGTCGGGTCACTCCTGGCGGTGATCACCAGCAGCGAGCCCGACCAGGTCGAGCACCTCCTCGAGGTGTCGTTGGCCATCGACCGGCCGCTGCTGGTGGGCGCGGCGCTGCTGGTCGCCGGCATCCTCGTCGCGGGCGTCGGCAACCGCCTGGCCATCCCCGGCGCCCTGCTGTTCCTCGGCCTCGGCATGCTCATCGGCAGCGACGGCCTCGAGCTGGTCAACGTCTCCGACGCGGGGATGGTCCAGAGCATCGGCGTCGTCGCGCTGGTCATCATCCTGTTCGACGGCGGGCTCGGCACCGACGCCGACCGGCTGCGCCGCGGGCTGATCCCCGGGCTGGCGCTGGGCACCGTCGGCGTGGCCGTCACCGCTGGCGTCACCGCCATCGGCACCATGTGGCTGCTGGGTGCGCCGAGCCGGCTCGCGTGGCTGACGGGCGCCATCGTCGCCTCCACCGACGCCGCGGCCGTCCTGCCGCTGCTCCGCCGCGTCAAGGTTCCCAACCGGGTGGCGGACGCCCTCCGGCTGGAGTCCGGGGTCAACGACCCGATCGCGGTGCTGCTGACCGTCGGCCTGCTGTCGTCGTGGGACGCGCCCTCGACCGCCGCGGCATGGATCGGCTTCGGGGCGCTGCAGCTGATCGGCGCGCTGGCCGTCGGGACCGCCGTCGGCTGGTCCGGTGCCTGGCTGCTGCGTCGGGTCGACCTGGGCACCGGCGGCCTGTATCCCGTGCTGGCGCTGGGCGTCGCGGGACTGGCCTACGGCGCGGCCGTGGCCGTCGGGGCCAGCGGGTTCCTGGCCGTCTACCTGGCCGGCATCGTGCTCGCGGCCGAGGCACCGCGCCGCCGCCGCTCGGTCCGCCTGTTCGTCGGCGCGCTGTCGTCGGGCGCCGAGGTGGGCCTGTTCCTGCTGCTCGGCCTGCTGGTCTCGCCCGGCGAGCTACCGGGCGTGGCCGGGACGGCGCTGGCCGTCAGCGCCGTGCTCGTGTTCGTGGCCCGCCCGCTGGCGGTGTGGCTGTCGCTGACCTGGTTCGACCTCTCCCTGCGCGAGATGGCCGCCGTGTCGTGGCTGGGCCTGCGGGGGGCCGTGCCGATCGTCCTGGCCACCCTCGCCTTCTCCAGCGGCCTGCCCGAGGCCGCCGTCGTCTTCGACGTGGTCTTCTTCGTCGTGCTGACCTCGGCGCTCGTGCAGGGCCTGACCGCGATGCCGGTCATCCGTCGGCTGGGCCTGCCGGCGGAGGACGGTCCCAGCGGCTCGGTGGAGATCATGCCGCTGGAGGACGCCGGCGTGGACGTCGCCGAGGTCGTCGTGGACGCCGACTCCTCGGTCGCCGGACGGCTGCTGTCCGACAGCGGCGTGCCCGAGGGCCTGCTCGTGTCGGCGATCGTGCGGGGCGAGCGTGTGCTGGTCCCGCGCGGCAGCACCCGCCTGCTGGTGGGGGACCTGCTGGTCGTCACCACCGCCGACCAGCGGTACGGCAGCCGCGACGTGCAGGCCTGGGTTCGCGGCGACCCCGTCGTCTGAGTCCCATCGCCCGGTGCTGACCGGGGTCGGCCCGACGGACAGGAGCGGACAGGCCACGGCGCGTCATCCGCGGGTGCACCATGTCGCGTGCCGCGGGGGGAATTCCGCGCCCCGTTCTGCCCTGACTGCCGGGAAGGGCAAACCCGCCATCGTCCAGGAACGCTGATGCTTCAGCTGTACCCGGGCGCGGCCCGCCGACGCGCCGACGTCGGTCGCCCCGTGCCCGGTTCCCGTCTGCCTGCCGCCGTGTCATCCGCCATGTCTGCAGCCGTCCACACCGTCCGCGGCTCCGGCCGCGCCCTCACCCTCCTCGCCTTCCTCGGCTTCGCCGTCGCCGGCGTGCTGGGCAAGTTCGCCTACGCCCAGGGCGCCGAGCCGCTGTCGCTGCTGGTCGTCCGGTTCGCCGCGGCCGTCGTCGTGCTCGTCGTCCTCGGCCGCCGGCAGCTGCTGGCGATCCCGCGCCGGACCATCGCGATCCTCCTCGCCCTCGGCACGGTCTTCACCGGCCAGTCCATGGCCTTCTACTCCGCCGTCGAGGTCGCCCCGGTCGGCCTGGTCGTCGTGGTCGTGGCCGTCTACCCGGTCATCGTGATGTTGCTGGACTCCCTGCTGGCCCGACGCGTCCCGTCCGTCGCACGGCTGTCGTTGCTCGTCGTCGCCCTCGCCGGCCTGTGGCTGGCGGCCGGCATGCCGACCGGACGGCTGGACCTCGGCGTGCTGCTCGCCCTCGTCTGCGCGATCGTCTACGCGACCTACATGCGGCTCAGCGAGCCGCTGCTGAGCGGTGTCCCGCCGCTCGTCGCCACGACGTGGGTCACCATGGGCGGCCTGCTCAGCGCCGCCGCGCTGGTGCCCCTCGTCGTGCCCGCGTGGCCGACCATGGCCGGGGTCGGCATCGCCGCCCTGCACGGCGCGTTCGCCACCGCCCTGCCCGTCGTCGCCCTCTACGCGGCGGTCCAGCGGATGGGTGCCACCCAGGTCGCGTCGTTGGGCCCGGCCGAGCCGATCATGGCCACGGCGTTCGCCGCGGTCGCGCTCGGCGAGCCGGTCACCGCCGTCCAGGTCGCCGGTGGCGCCCTCGTCCTGTCCACGGTCGCGGCCCTCGCCGGCGTCCGTCCCCGGGCGGTCCTGCCGCGCGTTCCGGGCGCGTCAGCGCTGCGGCGCCGGCCCCTCCCACGTCCGCGTCCGCGTGTCCGCGTTCGTCCCGTCCTGCGCCGTCGCATGGAGGAGAGCCGGGTCTGACGACACGTCCCTCCCGCGGGTCGTCGACGCACGATCCGACCGTGGGAGGGGGCAGGGCCCGGCGGGATCGGGCAACCACGGTCCCGGCGACTACGATCGTCCAACCATGACGGTCGAGCTCTACGACACCACCCTCCGCGACGGCACCCAGCAGGAGGGCATCTCCCTGTCCGTGGAGGACAAGCTGCGGGTCGCCCGCACCATCGACGCGCTCGGGGTGCCCTACATCGAGGGTGGCTGGCCCGGCGCCAACCCCAAGGACACCGAGTTCTTCAAGCGGGCCGCCGCCGGCGAGCTGGAGCTGACCACCGCCACGCTCGTCGCCTTCGGCATGACCCGCAAGCCCAACCGCGAGGCCGCCGGTGACGAGAACCTGGCCGCACTGCTCGAGGCCGCCACCCCGATCGTGACCCTGGTCGGCAAGTCCGACATCCGCCACGTCACCCACGCGATCAACACCACCGGCGAGGAGAACCTCGCCATGCTGCAGTCCTCCTTCGAGCTGATCCGCGGCGAGGGACGGCGCGCCTTCTACGACGCCGAGCACTTCTTCGACGGGTACCGGCGCGACCGGGCCTACGCGCTGGACGCCCTCCGCGCCGCCATCGCCGGCGGGGCCGAGTGCGTCGTGCTGTGCGACACCAACGGCGGCATGTTGCCCCGCGAGGTCGAGGCGGTCGTCTCCGACGTCATGGCCGAGGTCGGGGGCGACGGGCCCGGCCGCGCCCAGGTGGGCATCCACGTCCACAACGACACCGACTGTGCGGTCGCCAACTCGCTGATCGCCATGGACGCCGGCGTCACCCACGTCCAGGGCACCCTCAACGGCATCGGTGAGCGGACCGGCAACGCCAACCTCTCCTCGATCATCCCCAACCTGACCCTCAAGAAGGGCATGACCGATGTCGTCGGCGAGGGGGCCGTCGGCCGCATCACCCACATCGCCCACCAGGTCGCGGAGATCATGAACCTCTCCGTGCCGCCCTCGGCCCCCTACGTCGGCAACGCCGCGTTCGCCCACAAGGCCGGACTGCACGTCTCGGCGCTGGCGAAGGACACCGACCTGTACCAGCACGTCGACCCGGGCAGCGTCGGCAACCGGATCCGCCTGCTCGTCAGCGAGCTCGCCGGCCGCGCGACGGTCGTGATGAAGGGCGCCGACATGGGCCTGGACCTCGACTCCGCCGACGCGATGGCGATCCTCGAGCGGGTCAAGGAGCTGGAGCACCTCGGCTACTCCTTCGAGGCCGCCGACGCCTCCTTCGAGCTGCTCGTGCGTCGTCACACCGGCCAGGACGTCGACCGGTTCGTGCTGGAGTCCTTCCGCACCATCGTCGAACGGCGCGAGGACGGCAGCATGGTCGCCGAGGCCACCGTCAAGGTGTGGGTCGGCGACACCCGCTTGATCGGCGTGGGGGAGGGCAACGGCCCCGTGTCGGCGCTCGACCATGCCTTCCGAGCGGCGATCGGCGGGGTGCTGCCGCTCGACGAGCTGCACCTGGCCGACTACAAGGTGCGCATCCTGGACGCGCAGGCCGGCACCAACGCCACGACACGCGTGCTGATCACCTCCAGCGACGCCGACCACGAGTACACGACCGTCGGTGTGGACGCCAACATCATCGAGGCATCCTGGCAGGCCATGTCCGACGCCTACACCGCGTCGCTGCTGGCCCGCGAGAGCTGATCCCCGTCGCCGCGACATGAGCAGGATCCAGCGCCTCATCGGGCGCCTCCCGCCACGCGTCCGGGGTGCGGTGCAGGTCCTGGTCGACACCGGCAAGGAGTCCGCAGACGACCGGGTGACCGGCCTCGCCGCCGAGATCGCCTTCTGGATGCTGCTCAGCCTGCCGCCCCTGCTGCTGACCGTCGTCGCCTCCGCCGGGTTCGTCGGTGACGTGCTCGGCACGGACGTCGAGGTGCAGCTGATCACCCAGATGGTCGATCTGGCAGCTCAGGTGTTCGCCACCGACACCGTCGACGCAACCATCCGTCCGACGCTGGAGAGCCTGCTGACGGAGGGGTCGGGGTCGGTGGTGTCGTTGTCGTTCCTGACGACGTTGTTCTCCGCCAGCCGTGCCCTGCGGGTGGTCGTGCATGCGCTGACCATCGCCTACGACCTGGAGGACACGCGGCCCGGCTGGGTCAGCGTCCTGCTGGGCTTCGGCTTCACCCTCGTGATCTTCCTCGGCGGGCTGGTCGTGATCCCGCTGGTCGTCGCCGGCCCGCGGATGGGCGAGATCATCGAGGACCGGCTGGGCGTGCAGTTCCTGCTCGCCGAGACGTGGCGGTTCCTCTACTGGCCGGTCGCCATCCTCCTCGGGACGGCCCTGCTGGCGGCCCTGTACCACTGGGCCACGCCCTGGCGGACCCCGTTCCACCGCGAGCTGCCCGGTGCGGTGCTCGCGGCGGTGCTCGGGTTGCTGGCCAGCCTGGGGTTGCGGACCTACACCAGCTTCGCCTTCGGCGGTGAGGCCGTGTACGCGCCGCTGGCCGCACCACTGGCCATCCTGCTGTGGGTGTGGCTGCTGGCGATGTCGTTGCTGATCGGCGGCGAGCTGAACGCCGAGATCGAACGTGCCCACCCCGCCGGTGACCCGCCGCCGGACGTGCCGACCCTCGGGCAGATGGGACGCCGGGCGGTCACCGAGGTCCGACGGCTGCGCAACAACGGCACGTCCGACGGGCAGGGGTGAGGGCCGGGGGCGGGGCCGGGGGCGGGACCTGAGGGGCGCGGCGCACATCCGGCGCCGGGCGTGCCATCATCGTGGGCCATGCGCTTCGTCCGAGTCTCCCGCCCCGACGGCCCCGCCTGGGCCGCACTCCACGCCGACGGCCAGCACGTCATCCTCCTGCAGGGCAACCCGTTCAGCGAGTACACGCTGACCGAGATGGTCGCCCCGATGGAGAAGGTCACCCTGCTGCCACCGGTGCTGCCCACCAAGCTGCTGTGCGTCGGCAAGAACTACGCCGCCCACGCCGCGGAGATGGGCGGGGACGTGCCGGCGCAGCCGCTGATCTTCTCCAAGCCCTCCACCGCCGTGATCGGCCAGGACGGCACGATCGTCCTGCCGACGCAGAGCGAGGAGGTCCACCACGAGGCCGAGCTCGCGATCGTCATCGGTGCGGTCGCCCGCAACGTGCCGGCCGCCGACGCCCACAAGGTCATCATGGGCTACACCTGCGCCAACGACGTCACCGCCCGCGACCTGCAGCGCAGCGACGGCCAGTGGACGCGGGCCAAGGGGTTCGACACGTTCGCCCCGCTGGGCCCGTGGATCGACACCGACTTCGACCCGTCGTCGGGTGCGAAGGTCCGCTGTCGCGTCAACGGCGAGGCCCGCCAGGAGGGCTCGCTGGACGACCTGGTCTTCGGGGTCGGCGAGCTGGTGGAGTGGTGCTCGTCCTTCGCCACGCTGCTCCCGGGCGACGTCATCCTGACCGGCACCCCCTCCGGCGTCGGCCCGCTCGCCGACGGCGACACCGTCGAGGTCGAGGTCGAGGGCCTGGGCATCCTCCGCAACACCGTCACCGCGGCATAGCCGGACCGGCCGGCCCGGGCGGCGGGGTGGCCCTGGCGGCGGGGTGGCCCGGCTCGGTCGGCGGGGTGGCCCGGCTCGGCCCGGGCGCGCCGGCTCGGCCCGGGCGCGCCGCCCGAATTGTTCACCTTGGCCACGTGTCGGGCTGAGGTGCACGAGACGGCTCGGGTCTCGTGCAGCTCAGCCACGTGGGGCACTGAAGTGCACAACTCCTGGTCGGCCCCGCCGTCTCGTGGTCGGCCCCGCCGTCGCCCCGGCCGCGGTGGTCGGCCCCGCCGTCGACCCGGCCCCGCCGTCGACCCGGCCCCGCCGTCGCCCCGGCCGCGGTGGTCGGCCCCGGCCGCGTGACCGGGTGGGCGGCGTCGTCGGCCCGACTACCATGCGGCCCCCATGAGCACTCCTCTTCGCGTCCGGTTCTGTCCTGCCCCGTCCGGCTGGCTGCACGTCGGTGGTGCCCGCACCGCCCTGTTCAACTGGCTGTGGGCCCGTCGCCACGACGGCACCTTCGTGCTGCGCATCGAGGACACCGACGCCGAGCGGGCGACTCTGGAGTCCGCGGCCGGCATGATGCAGGCGCTGGACTGGCTCGGCCTGACCTGGGACGAGGGGCCCGCGATCGGCGAGTTCGAGGCACGCGGTGACCACGGTCCCTACCTGCAGTCCCAGCGCCGCCCCCTCCACGACGCGGTCGCTCGTCGGCTGCTCGAGGCCGGCCACGCCTACGAGGCGTTCGAGACCCCCGAGGAGCTGGAGGCGCTGCGGGCGTCCAACCAGCCCTACAAGACCGGCCACCGCGACCTGACCGACGAGCAGCGTGCCGCCTACCGGGCCGAGGGTCGCGAGCCCGTCCTCCGAGTCCGCACTCCCGACGAGGGCGAGGTGTCGTGGGAGGACGGCGTGCGCGGCACGGTGACCTTCCAGTGGGCCGAGATCGGCGACTTCGTCATCACCCGCGCCGACGGCTCGCCGACCTACCAGCTGGCCAACGTCGTCGACGACATCGCCCAGGGCGTCGGGTTCGTCGCCCGAGGTGAGGACCTGCTGTCGGCCACCCCCCGACAGATCTTGATGACCCAGCTGCTGACCGCCGACGGGATCCTCGACGCGGCCCTGGCCGACGTGGACTTCCCCGCCCGCGAGGACGCCTGGCCCGACTCCCTCACCTACGCCCACATGCCGCTGCTGGTCGGCGAGGACCGCAAGAAGCTGTCCAAGCGGCACGGCGACGTCGCGATCGAGGCGTTCGAGGCCGAGGGCATGCTGCCCGACGTGATGATGAACTTCCTGGCGCTGTGCGGCTGGTCGCTTGACGGCACGACCGAGCGGTTCACCGTCCCGGAGCTCGTCGAGGCCTTCTCCTTCGATCGGGTCAACCCCAGCCCCGCGTTCTTCGACACCGCCAAGCTGCGGTCCCTCAACGGCGATGCGATCAAGGCCATGTCCGACGCCGACTTCGCCGCAGCGCTCGTGCCCGTCTTCCAGCGCGCCGGCCTGGTGGCCGACCCGGCGCCCGAGGCCGACGTCGCGCTCATCGCCGCCCTCGCCCCGCACCTGAAGGACCGTTCGCAGACCCTCAACGACGCCGTGCCGTTCGTCGCGTTCGCCTTCCGCGACGAGGTCGAGTGGGACGACAAGGCGATCAAGAAGTGGCTCAAGCCGGCCGCCGGGGACGTGCTGGACTTCGTCACCCCTCGCCTGGAGGCGCTGGAGTCCTGGGACGCCGAGTCGATCATGGCCGTCTTCACCGAGGCGACGGAGGCCCTGGAGGTCGGGATGGGCAAGGCCATGCAGCCCGTCCGCGTCGTCGTGACCGGGTCGGCCGTCAGCCCGCCGCTGCCCGAGACCCTGGCCGCCCTGGACCGCGAATGGGTCCTGGCACGTGTCCGCGACGGCCGATCGAAGGTCCAGGCAGGGGAGTAGCCTTCCCGCCGTGGCGGCCGACTCCATCACCGATCCCGACGCCTCCCGCGCAGCTCGGCTCCGCTGGGGCCTGGGCGACGCCGCGTGGGGGATCGGCGGGCTTGCCTTCATGGCGCTGCTGGTCGTCCTCGGGCTGACCGCCTTCGACGTGATCGAGGGGTGGGCCTGGCCGACCGTCGCTGCCGGTGTCGTCGGGCTGGGCCTGGGTGCGATCGTGCAGCGAGGCATGGAGGACCCGGTGGTGCACGGTTCCGAGCTGCGCTTCACCTCCGCGGAGGAGGACGGCCCGCCGGCCGCGCTGGTCCCGATCGCCGCCCGTCAGGACGCGCTGGCGGTTCGCCTGCTCGCCGCCGTGGGGGCGCTGGACGGCGCCGAGGGGGATCCGTCGCTGGTGGAGGTCGTCCTCGCCGGCCGGCGGGTGGCCTACCTGTCCGCCGTCAACCTGCGTGACGCCGTGCCGTTGCTGGCGGAGGCAGAGGCGGAGATGGTGGAGGACATGCTGCTCGACGACTCCGTCGTGCCGGAGCGGGAGGTCGGCCTCGTCGACGGGGTCACGGCGCTGCAGGACCGCGTCGAGCAGGCCCTGGCCGAGCTGGAGGAGCTGGTGGCCACGCTCGGACCGGTCCGACCGGGCAGCCGCGAGGACCGGCAACAACGGGCGCTTGAGGAGCTGTCGGCCCTCAACGACTGGGTGGCCCACCGCCAGCAGGCCCTCCGGAGCCTCTCGGGGGAGTCCGAGCCGCCGGAGGGTCGTCGCTCGACCGGCTGACCCGTCGGGTGCGGGCGCTGTGACTGCTGGCGCGAATCGAACACCTGTTCTACGCTGGGGGCATGAGCGCAACGCCGGTCATCGCCCGCCAGCCCTCCCTGCTCGACCTCGACGACGGGATCACCCACGACCCGTCGTTCGCCGACGTCCAACGGGTTCGCCTCGACCGGGGCGCGTGGGTCGACCTCTCCCGCGGGTGGGTCAGCGGGCACGAGTCGTTGTTCGAAGCGGTCCTGGAGGCCGCCGACTGGCAGGTGTGGACGCGGCCGATGTTCGACAAGGTGGTCGAGCAGCCCCGGTTGTCGGTCAGCTGGTCCGGCTCGGCCCTGCCGCCCGGGCTGGAGCCCATCAAGGCGATGTCGGCGTCGCTCTCGGCCCGCTACGGCGTGCCGCTGACCCGCGTGTCGGCCAACCTGTACCGCGACGGCTCCGACTCGGTGGCCTGGCACGGCGACACGCACCTGCGCACCCTGCCGACCGCGACGGTGGCCGTGGTGTCGCTGGGGCATCCGCGGCCGTTCAAGATGCGTCCCCGCGGTGGGGGCAGGAGCGTCGGCTGGTCGCTCGGCCGCGGGGACCTCGCCGTCATGGGCGGGACCTGCCAGCGGACGTGGCAGCACGCCGTGCCCAAGGTCGCGCGGTCCGGCCCGCGGATCTGCGTCATGTTCCGTACCGAGGACTGGGACGGTGGCGGCGGTCGACCGCCGTCGGCACGGTGACCCGCGCACAACCCCTCCCCCTGTCACTGCTCGGATGTCCGGGCAGCAGAACGGCCGCTCGATAGCTGGGTCGAGCGGCCGTTCGTGTTGTGTAGTCCCGAGGAGATTCGAACTCCCGTTTCAGCCTTGAGAGGGCCGCGTCCTAGGCCAGCTAGACGACGGGACCATATGTCGAGCGCGGTTCGGTGCTTGCCGTTCCTTGCTCTGCTTGTGCCGGGTGAGTGTTGTGGCTCACCCTCGCTCCGGGGGAAGGACTTGAACCCTCAATGACTGGACCAGAACCAGCTGTGTTGCCAATTACACCACCCCGGAAAGGGTCCGCCACCTGCCTGACTTGGGCGGCGGCGGATGCAAGAGAGTAGCAGCGCCTCCCCGAGTCGTCCAACTCGGGAGTCGGGTTTGTTCCTCGGATCACGAGCGCGCCCTGTCCGGACGGTCCGGTCGGCCCTGTTCGTGGCAGGCTTGCCGCCACCATGTCGCTGTTCCTGCTCGCCCTGGCCGGGGCGGTCCTGCCCTGCCTCCTGTGGCTGTGGTTCTTCTACAGCCGCGACCGCCACGATCCCGAGCCCATCGGGCTGATCATCAGGCTGTTCCTCATCGGTGCGCTGCCGGTGGCGTTCGTGGCCGGGGTCGTCAACGCGGTGGCGCTGCTCGTCATCGCCGGCGGGGACCTGTCGGGGGAGCGGGCGCTGCTCCTACTGCCCGTCCTGGCCATCGGCATCGCGCCGGTGACGGAGGAGACGCTGAAGTACTGGGGCACCAAGCTCGGGGCGTGGCGCAGCAGGGCCTTCAACGAGCCGATGGACGGGATCATCTACGGCACCACCGTCGGGCTGGGCTTCGCGGCGGCCGAGACGACGGACTACCTGATCCAGGCGTGGATGGGCGTCGGGCCGTTGGGCTCGCCGATCGACTTCTGCGACGCGGGGCTGGAGTGCTTCGCGGTGACCGCGTTCCTTCGGGGGATGGGATCGGCGGTGCTGCACGCCACCGCCAGCGGCATCGCCGGCTACGGGATGTCGCGGCGTCGGCTGGAGGGCCGCCCGGTCACCACGGCGATCGGGTTCGTCCTGCTGGCGATGCTGGTGCACGCCCTGTGGAACACCGCCAGCTTCCTTGTCCTGGTCATCCCCGTCGTCGTCTACGCCCAGCTGGTCAAGGGTGCGCTCGAGCGCTCCCCGTTCGTGGCTCGCGCCGTCGTGCCCGAGCGGTACTGGGTCCCCGAGCGCTTCGGCGTCCCGGGGACGTGGCCGACCGGCGGTGAGCCGGTCCAGTGGCGCGGCGGCCCACCACCGCCCGGTTCGCGGCCCCCGACGTGGCCCGAGCCCCCTCCTCCCCATCCAGGTCCGCCATCCCGACGCCCGGACGGGCCGCCGAGGCCTCCCGGTCGCCGTCCTCGAGGCTGACCACGGGCCGCAGGGTGGTCGAGCGGATCGTGCCGGTCGTCGGCCATGGACGACGGAGGCCCCGATCGCGCCGAACGGGAGGCCCACCAGCCGGACGGATCGTGCCGGTCGTCGGCCATGGACGACGGAGGCCCCGATCGCGCCGGTCGCCACCCGACGCACACGGCGCCGCGGGAGGGGTTACTCCGCCGGGGTGGGCGGGCGGAGGAGGAGGGCGCCCAGGGCCACGGCCAGGACGATGCCGGCGGCGCTGACGACGCCGCGGAACTGGCCGATCCCGCTGAGGATGGCAAGGGCACAGACGGCCAGTCCGACCCAGCGTGCCCACGCCGCACCGCGCCACAGCCCCCACGCCAGCACCGCGAAGACGAGGGTGCCCACGCCGAAGGCCACGACGGCCGGGGGAACGGCGCCGCCCTGGGGGCCGATGCGGGACAGCAACGGCACCGTCACCCCCGTGTGGGCGATCCCCAGCAGCAGGTTGCCGAAGGCGGCGATCCCGGCGATGACGGCGGCGGTCCGAGAGCTCGTGAGTGCGTTCACGAGCTCAAGCGTACGCTGGTGGACATGGCCGATCAGCAGCCCACCGCCCCCACCAGCAGCCCCGCCGCGAACGACCCCACGCTCGACCTCGCGGAGGAGCTCAAGCAGGCGTTCGCCGCGCTCGGGCCGGCCGACATCCCGGTGGAGGACAAGCAGCGCTGGCAGCAGCGGCTGATCGCCATCACCAACTCCTCCAAGCACGACGTCGCGACCGCCGCTGGCCGCATGGAGCGCTACTGGCAGGAGTGGGAGGACACCGTCGGGCCGCGTACCCCCGCGAGCCCCCCCGCCTGACCCGCTACAGCGAGACGAGCTGGAGGTTGGTGACGCGCCGATCGTCGTCGCTGCCCTCCAGGTCGAAGCGCACGCGCTGGCCGATCCGCAGCTCGGCGAGCGCGGAGGCCTGGAAGGTGGCGGTGTCGTAGGTGAACTCGGTCATGTCGTCCAGGACCAGGCTGCCCGACCGGGTGCCGTGGTCGAACGATTTGATCGTGCCCTGCGGCATCGCATCTCCTTGAGTCGTTGGGCCGGACGTCGGCCCGTTTCGGGTCAGCGGTGAGGGTACCGCTCGACCGGCCCGGTCTCCGAGTCGACGGACCCGCGGCCGCCCGCCGTCACTGCCCGCCACCCGCCGGCGAGGGCGATGTCGCTCGGCCGGTCCAGGTCCAGGGCCAGCCCGGGGAGGAGGAGGCGACGCACGGGCACGCCCACCCGCCGGGCAGCGTCGACGTGGGCGTCGGCTGACCCGGGCCCGTAGCACGGCGGCACGACCCCTCCCGGCGCACGCAACAGGCCACCGGTGCCACCGTCCGCCGTCGGGCACACGACCACTCCGGGGACACCCGGGAGCGCGTCGACCATGGCGTCGAGGTCCTCGGCGGTCACCAGGGGCAGGTCGGCGGGGATCACCAGCGTCGCAGTGTCGGCCAGCGAGGCGTCCGCCTCGGCCAGCGCGGCGTTGAGCCCGCCGGGCCCGGGGGTCTCCCGGACCACCGACGCGCCGGACATCATCGCCCAGGCAGCCCCACGGTCGTCACCGACGACGACCAGCACCTCGGTCACGGCCACACATCGCCTGGCGGCCGCAACGACCCGGTCGAACGTGCGGCGCAGCAGCAGCGCCCGGTCGTCGGGGGACAACGCCGGCGCCATCCGCGTCTTGGACGAGCCGATGGCCTTCAGCGGCACGACCGCCACGACCGCCGGAGGGGGGCGATCGCCAGCGACTCGGTCCGGACAAACCACGACCGGGAGCCTACGTCGCTCCCGGTCGTGTCAACGCATCCTCGTGCTGGCGTCAGCCAGCCCGACGGGCACGGGCCCGACGCGGGACCCAGCCCAGCAGCAGGCTGACCATGATCCAGCCGGCCACCGCGTACCACAGCCACGCCGGCATGCCGCCGTCGTCGTCGCCCATCGCGAGCTCCGGTGCCATGAACGAGGCCAGCGCCGGGGTGGTCGCCGCACCGTCGGGGATCTCGGGTCCGTCGAACTCCGCGCAGGCGACCTTGTTGCCGTCGGGGTCGTGGATGACCACCGAGCGGGCGTCGTTGCCGGCGATGGCGAACGCCGTGTCGGTGCCGCGACCCACGCCGACCGCGTCGGAGGTGAAGCGCGGGTGGATCTCGTTGGGCGGCATCATCGATCCACCGGGCACGAACTGGAAGTGGTCACCGCCGGCCACGTCGCACGAGTCCACGTGAAGGTGGACCGGCGCGAAGGTGTTGGCCGGCATGCCCTCGACCAGGACCTCGACCTCGGTGGTGCCGTGGATGGTCCGGACCATCGTGGCGGTGCCGGTGACGCCGGCGTAGGCCTGGTCGACGTCGGGGAGCGGGGCGAAGGATCCGGTGGACACGAAGGTCCCGTGCGACCGGTCTCCGCGGACGTCGCCGGTGACGCCGCCGGTGGCGGTGAGGATGGTGTCCTCCACCTCCTGGCTGACGGCGGCGGTCCCACCGGCGATGCGGATGTGCTCGAGGATCGAGTTCTTCTCGGTGATGTAGTCGAGCACCGGCGACTCGCCGTCCAGCGAGGCCGGCACCTGCAGCAGGACGCCCTCGTCGACGGCGGCAGCCGCGGCTGCGCCGAGCGCGTCCGGCCAGTTGTCGACCGTGGCGATCCACAGCTCCGTGTCGTCCTGGCCGATCTGCACGCCGAGCTCGGCCATCATCGCGGACGTCTCCACCGCGTCGGCCCCTGCGGTCCGTTCGATGTCGACGATGCGGGGCTGCACGACCGGCAGCTGCGCCATGACCGCGTCGGACACGGCCGACCCGACCAGGCGGATGTCGACCATCAGGCCGCCCTCGAGGAAGGTCTCGAGCTCGGGGGAGATGGTGTCGGCCGACGTCAGCAGCACGGGCCGTCCGACGAGCGCACCGACGGCGGAGGCCGACAGCGCGGAGGCGAAGTCGCCACCCTCCACGAGGAAGGCGTTGCCGGAGCCGATCATCCCGGCGATCAGGGTGGCCGTCTCGAAGCGGTTCGCGCCGCCGACGCGGGTGATCTCGCGGATCCCCAGCGCCTCGAGGTCGGCGACCACGGTGTCGGACAGGGCGGCCGTCTCACCGAGCAGCCAGACACGCTGGGCACCCAAGCGGGTGATCTCCTCGGCGACGCGGTCGTCGAGG
Organism: Euzebya rosea; assembly: GCF_003073135.1. NCBI lineage: Bacteria > Bacillati > Actinomycetota > Nitriliruptoria > Euzebyales > Euzebyaceae > Euzebya > Euzebya rosea. Next base: position 29,970 of record NZ_PGDQ01000021.1, on the reverse strand, counting down.
CCGCCGGTCGGGGTGATCAGCAGGGGGGCCTCGAGGTGCGCCGCCAGCGGGGCACCGGCAAGGGCGTCGGCGAAGTTGTCGGCCGTCGCCAGCACGACGTTGGCGGACTGACCCGGGAAGGCCTCACGGGAGGTCATCAGGTTGGTCTCGATGCGCTCGGCACCGGCCAGGCGGTCGACCGTCGGCCCCTCCGGGGTGCGGTCCGCCGGCGGCTCCGGGGTGGAGAACCAGTTGCAGCCGGGCGGGTTGGGCTCGCTGCCACGGGAGTAGGAGGCGCACTGCGCGGCCGTGACGATGCCCGGTCCGGGCGTGAACGGCGGACGGGGGTCACATCCGGGCAGCGGGATGCCCGGGACCTGGAACACACCCGACCCGTCGCCGACAGCGGTGGTGGGGGCCCCACCGTCGATGCCGACGTTGTCGGTCCAGCAGTTCCCCTCGCCCTCGCCGTCCCACACCATGTCGGTGCCGTTGGGCTGGGCCAGGCCGTTGATGTTCACGCCGTAGGTCGACCCGCGCCAGGTGTTGAAGTTGGAGGTGTCGAACTGCTTGTCGGGGGCGTCCTCGCCACGAAGGGTCGCCGGCACGAAGAACTGGAAGGTGCCCTGGCGCCAGTTGTCGTAGACGCGGTTGTTCTCGAAGAGGTTGTAGTTGCCGCCGGCCAGCACCAGGCCGGTCCCGACGGGAAGGGGCACCACCGGGCAGACGATCCCCTCGTCGTAGTCGCGCTCGCTGAACGGACCGGTGCACTTGCCGGCCAGCAGGTCACGCTCGTAGTAGCCGGTGTTGTTGGAGTGGAACAGGTTGTCGTGGAAGTAGGCGTGGTCCTGCGGCAGGCCGGGGTGGTCGGGGAACAACGAGTCGGTCGCCGCGCCGACGAGGTTGCGGTCGAACTCGTTGTGGTGGGTGTGCACGGAGTTGCCGGCGGTGCCGGAGTAGCCGAGGGTGTTGTGGTGGCCACGGCAGCCGCGGATCTCGGTGCCGAAGCGCAGGCCCTCGTTGTCGTCGAAGAGGCCCGCGTCCTGGTTGAGGTCGGTCGCCGACCCCGGGTAGATGGCGGAGTCGCCGTTGCCGTACCCCTCGCAGTTCTGGTACAGCCCGTGGTCCACGGCGAAGGACAGGAACCCGTACTCGTCGTTCCAGCGGGTGATCATCTCCTCGAAGACGAACCCGTCGGACTCGATGATGTACACGGCGTTGAACTCGAACCGCTGGACGGTGAAGTTCCGCAGGTACAGCCCGTCGGCCCGGTCGGCGCGGATGCCGTTGAGCTGGGAGTAGTCGCCGTCGATCACGGTGTCAAGCGGTGAGGCGCCGGTGCCCTCGATCTGCAGGTTGCACAGCGCGTTGTCGCAGACCGAGTCACCGTCGGTGTCGCCGAGGATCGGGATGAGGTTCTGCAGGAACGGGCACTCCCGCTGCTGCTCGTAGGACAGCACCAGCGCGCCGGGGTTGTTGTTGCCCTCGTCCTCGGTGGGGTCCTCCTGCTGGTACAGCTCGTGCTGCTGCATCGGCGGCAGGGGGATGGCGCCGATGTCCATGATGCCGCCGCCCTCGTCGTCGGCGGGGGGCTCGATCTCGAGGCACGCCGGGTCGACGGCGCCCACGTAGGGCTCCTCGCGGTACACGCCGGGCATCACCAGGATGCGGCTGCCCTGCTCGCCGTTGGCCTCGACCTCGGCGATCGCCTCGTTGATGTGCTCGAACGCACAGTCCTCCAGCAGCGCCTCGTTGCGGGTGCGCAGCGCATCCGGCAGCACCTGCAGGCGCGCCTCGGTGTCGGGCTTGCACACCACGTGGGTGTCCCCGTCGAAGCGGTACGCCGGTGTGCCCAGCGCCCCGGCGGGGAACTCCGCCGGCCGTTCGGGGTGCGCCGCCACGGGGGCAGCGACCAGCAGCGACGCCAGCAGGCAGGGAACGAGGGCTAGCAGCAGAAGACGTCTGTGCACGAAGAGACCTTTCGGGTGACCGCGACGACCCCTCCCGGGCCGACCGTCGGCAGGGTAACCCGACGGTGGGACAATGGACAGGAGAAGTGGACTGTCGCTCCACATTGTCGGGTCGGCGACACGGTCCGGCGCGACGGGTCGGCCGGTCGGGCCAGCGTGGGTGCTGCCGTCGAGGTCGGCCTCGCCCGTAGACTGCGGACCCGGCGGCGACCCGCCGACGACGCACCCGCGTTCTGCCAGTCGACCCCGAGGAGGCCAGCCGTGACCACCGCCGTTGCGGTCATGGGCGCGGGGTCCTGGGGAACCGCCTTCGGGTCGATCTGCGCCGACACCGGCGCCGAGGTGCGGCTGTGGGCCCGCCGGCCCGAGGTGGCCGACACGATCAACGCGGGCCTCGGCAACCCCGAGTACCTGCCCGACATCGGGCTGAACGAGGCGTTGCGGGCCACCCCCGACCCGGAGGAGGCGCTGGCGGGTGCCGACATCGTGGTCCTCGCCGTCCCCTCCCACGCCCTCGTCGACTCCCTGGCCGCATGGCGTGCCCTGGTCCCGCGCGACGCCGTGGCGGTCAGCCTGGTCAAGGGCATCGCGCTGGACACGGGCCGCTGGGCCAGCGAGGTCATCCGCGACGCCTGGGACCTGCCCGACGAGCGCGCGGTCGTCGCCAGCGGGCCGAACCTGGCCCGCGAGTGCGCCCAGCGCTTCCCGTCCGGGACGGTCGTGGCCGGGCCCGACGAGGCGATCTGCGCCCGGGTGCAGGCGATCTGCCACACCCCGTGGTTCCGGGTCTACACCAACCCCGACCGCACCGGCGTGGAGGTGGGCGGTGCCGTCAAGAACGCCATCGCCCTCGCCGCCGGCATGGCCGACGGGATGGGCTACGGCGAGAACACCAAGGCGATGCTGCTGACCCGCGGCCTGGCGGAGATGACCCGCCTGGGCCTCGCGCTCGGCGGACGGGCCATGACCTTCGCCGGGCTGGCCGGCATGGGCGACCTGGTCGCCACGTGCACCAGCACCCAGTCGCGCAACCGCCACGTCGGCGAGCAGCTGGGCCGGGGACGGCCCCTCGCGACGATCATCGACGAGATGAACATGGTGGCAGAAGGAGTGAAGTCGTCCCCCGCGATCGCACGCATCGCGCGGGACCACGATGTCGAGATGCCGATCGTGGAGCACGTCGTCCGTGTCCTCCACGATGGGCTCGACCCGCAGGACATGGCCGTGGCCCTCATGGGACGATCTCCCAAGTCGGAGTTCCACGGCATGGAGGAGGCACGAGGATGAGCCAGGAAACCGACGACACGCAGACGGCGGACAAGCCGCGCGTCCTGGTCCTGTTCGGGGGCCGATCCAGCGAGCACGAGGTGTCGTGCCTGTCGGCCCGGGGGGTGCTGTGGGCCATCGACCCCGACATCTACGACGTCGTCAGCGTCGGGATCACCCGCAGCGGCCGCTGGACGCTGATGCCACACGGCGTGCCGCGGACCCGCGAGGGCACCCTTCCGGCGGTGCCCGAGGACGGCGAGACGGTGACGCTGGTCCAGACGCGCGTCGGCCCGCGCCTGATGCTGCTGCCCGACGACGTCGAGGCAGGGGCCGAGGACGTCGTCGACGCCGACCGGGGTCGCACCGTCGACCTCGGCGGGATCGACATCTGCTTCCCGGTGCTGCACGGCCCCTACGGGGAGGACGGCACCATCCAGGGGCTGCTGGCCAGCGTCGGGGTGCCCTATGTCGGCGCTGACGTGGCCGCCAGCGCCATCGCGGTGGACAAGCGACAGATGAAGCACGTGTTCGCCGCGGCCGGGCTGCCCCAGGTCGCCCACGACGTCGTTCGCCGTGCCGACTGGGAGCGCGATCCGGAGGGTGAGCTCGCCCGGATCGAGGGGCTGCTGGAGTACCCGGTGTTCACCAAGCCGGCCCGTCAGGGGTCGTCGATCGGCATCAGCCGGTGCACCGACACCGCCAGCCTCCGTGCCGGGGTGGAGGATGCGCTGGGCTACGACCGGGTGGTCATCGTCGAGCGTGGCCTGGACGGCGTCCGCGAGCTGGAGTGCGGCGTCATCGGCAACGACGACCCCGTCATCACCGCGCCGGGCGAGACGATCCACACGGGTGCGTCGTTCTACGACTTCGACGCCAAGTACCTCGAGCCGGTCAAGCTGCAGTGCCCCGCCGACGTGCCCGACGACGTGATCGAGCGCTGCCGTGATTACGCCGCGCAGGCCTACGACGCCGTCGGTGCCCGCGGGCTGGCCCGCGTCGACTTCTTCTACCTGCCCGACGGGGACGAGGTGCTGGTCAACGAGATCAACACGATCCCCGGCCTGACCCCGCAGTCGATGTTCCCGCCCGTGTGGGAGGCCCAGGGGATGGCGTTCCGCCAGCTCATCGACCGCCTGCTGGCCTACGCGATGGAGGCCAGCGAGGAGTCGCTCCGCTACTCGCCCTGATCGGTGTGCCGGGAGAGGATGTGACGGGCTCGAAACGAGCCGGTCCGTCCCTTCCCCTCGGTGTTAGTGTCGACGGATCAGCGTCTGTGAGGGGCGCGCGTCACCGAGGGAAAGGACGCCGAAGATGAGCGACTACCAGCAGGGGTCGAGCGGCCCACCGCCCACTCCGTTCGGGGGGCCGAGCGGTGCGACCGCCGCCCCACCGGGTTCGCCGCAGGCCTACAACCCGGCACCACAGGCACCCCCGCAGGGCCACGCCCAGGCGTACGGGCAGCCTGGTACAGGCGGGCAGCCGGCCTACGGCGCCGGCGGGTTCGCCCAGCAGGCGGAGAAGGGGAAGGGCGACCCCATCGCGTGGCTGACGGTCGTGTCATCGGTCCTGCTGGTCGTCGGCACGTTCCTGCCGTGGATCGACCTCGGCCCGATCACGCTGACCGGCCTGGACGCCGACGACGGCGTGATCGTCATCGTCCTGGCCGTGATCCTGCTGATCTGCGGTGTCGTGCGGGCATTCCTGCGGTTCCGCTGGGTGTCGATCGTGGGGCTGCTGTTCGCCCTGTTCACGCTGCTGGCCGTCGTCATCGACGTGGGCAGCGTCAGCGACGTCGGGGCCACCGTCGGCATCGGCCTGTGGCTGTGCCTCGTCGGTGCGGTCGGCGCCACGTTGGGCACCGCGATCACGCTGCGCAAGACCTGACCACGGGCGTCCGGCCGCTGCCGAGGGGGGCGGCCGGGGGCCGGTGCGTCAGGGCTGGCCTAGAGGTGCACGACCGGGCACGTGAGCGTCCGGTCGATGCCCTCGATGGACTGCACGCGGGCGACGACCAGCCGGCCGAGCTCGTCCATGTCCTTGGCCTCCGCACGCACCACGACGTCGTAGGGGCCGGTGACGTCATCGGCGGCCTTCACCCCGGGGATCTCCGCGACCGCGGCCGCGACCTCGGCGGCCTTGCCGACCTCGGTCAGGATGAGGATGTAGGCGGAAACCACGGGTCTGTCCCTTCGCTGGTGGGCATCACGGCTGCCGGTCGACCTCGAAGAACAGGCGGATGGTCGTCCGGTACTCCCGTTCCCCCTCCGCGTCGACCCCCACGCCCACGGCCAGGACGTCCAGGCGCATGATGCGCCGCAACGTCCGGCCGGCTTCGCGCACGGCATCCTGAGCGGCGTCGTCCCAGCCGATGCTGGAGACGCCTTCGAGTTCGATCGAGTTGAGGACCGGCATGTTCGGCAGATCCTACGCCACGACGTCCACGGTGCGCGCAGGCGATCGCGCCATACTCCGCTGATGACCTCCAGGGGCGAGTTCCAGCGGCTGGCCGACCTCGGCCGTCACCTCGCGGGCAGCAGCCCGGCGGTGCCCGTCGGCGTCGGCGACGACGCGGCGGTCGTGCGGATCGGCGAGCAGGACGTCGTCGTCTGCGTGGACGTGATCGTCGACGGGGTGCACTTCCGCACCGACCTGTCCTCACCTGCCGACGTCGGCTGGAAGGCCATGGCGGTCAACGTCAGCGACCTCGCCGCGATGGGGGCGATCCCGCACGCGGCGGTGGTCGGGCTGCAGCGCACCGCGGCGCTGACCGAGGAGGTCATCGACCAGCTGTACGCCGGCATGGCCGAGGCCGGCCGGGAATGGGGAGTGGCCATCGTCGGCGGCGACACGGTGACCGCGCCGGTGTGGTCGGTCTCCCTCACCGCGCTGGGTCGCCCGGCGGCGGACCGGTCGATCACCCGTGCGGGTGCCCGTCCCGGCGACCGCCTGGTGCTGGTCGGGACGCTCGGGGCGGCGGCGACCGCGCTGTGGGCCGACGGCGAGGGCGTGGCCGTGCCGCCGGACCTGCTGGCCGCGCATCGTCGACCGCGCGCCCTCCCCGCCTCCGGGGTGGCCCTGGCCCGAGCCGGTGCGACGGCGATGATCGACATCTCCGACGGGCTGGGCGCCGACGCCGGGCACCTCGCCCGCGCCTCCGCCGTGGACCTGCACATCGACCGCACCGCCGTCATGGCCGCCGTCCCCTCCACCGCGGTCGACCTGCTGCCCGACCACCTGCTGCACCGCGTCGCGCTGGGCGGCGGCGAGGACTTCGCGTTGCTGGCCACCGTCCCCGCCGACCACGCCGATGCCGTCGCCGAGGCGCTGGACGCCACCGCCGAGGCACCCTGGCGCTGGATCGGCACCGCCGGGACCTCGGGGGAGGAGGGGACCCCAGCCGTCTGGCTCGACGGCCTCGGCGGCCCCGACCGCATCGACACGTGGGGCTACGACCACGGGTGAGCCGGGTGATCGGCGAAGCCGGGTGGAGGGTCAGAACGGTGGGGCGTAGTGGAACCGGCCCGTGGGGTGGTCGGGCACCAGCGGGCGGACCTGGAAGTGGACGCCCCACGCCGGGTCGGGTGCCTCCACGCCCACGTCGGTGGAGGTGACGTAGCCGAACCGGGCGTACCAGGCCGGGTCGCCCAGCAGGGCCAGCAGCGTCTCGCCGGCATCGGTGGCCAGCCGGGTCACCGTGGTCATCAGCGCCGCGCCGACCCCGCGCCCCTGCACGGCCGGCAGCACGCCGATCGGCCCGATGCCCACCGCCGGGACCCCGCCGGCGGACCCCGACCCCACCCAGCCCCGCGAACAGGCGACGTGGCCGACGACGCGGTCGTCGACCTCCGCGACCAGCGTCACCCCCTCCAGCAGGTGCCCGCCGTCGCGCAGCGCCGCGACCAGCCCGACCTCCATCGGCTCATCGGCACCCTCCGGCACGGGGAACGCGGCACGGTGCACCGACGCCACCGCCTCGGCGTCCCCGGGCATCTCCGGCCGCAGCATCAACGTCACCTCGTCCACGCCCAGAGGGTAGGTCAGTCCGGCCGGTCGTCCGGGGCGAGCAGGTGGCGGAGCACCCGCTGGGGGTCGTCCAGGACGGTGCGCCAGAGGGCGACGGCGTCGACGTCCTCCCACTCCACGACGTCGATCCCTCCGGCGTGCAGCTCGTGGATGACCGCACTCGGGTAGGCCATCAGCAGCGGCGAATGGGTGGCCACGACGAACTGCGCCCCGTCGGCGACCGCCTGGTGCATCATCGCCAGCAGGCGCAGCTGCCCCTGGATCGACAGCGCCGACTCGGGCTCGTCCAGGACGTACAGGCCGTCGCTGCGCATCCGTTCCTCCACCAGCAGCAGGAACGACTCGCCGTGGGAACGGGCATGCAGGTCGGGGAACATCGCCGCCACCCCGGACACCGGGTCATCGTCCTCGGCGATGTGGCTGGCCATCCCGTAGAAGGTCTCGGCTCGCAGGAACCAGCCCCACCGCGGCCGGGTGCGCCACACCAGCCGCAGGTGATCCGACAGGTCGCTGTGCGTGTCGTGGGTCCCGAACCGCAGGTTGCGGCTGCCGCCCTCGGCGTTGAACCCCGCGGCGACGGCGATCGCCTCGACCAGGGTCGACTTGCCGGTCCCGTTGTCGCCGACCAGCATCGTCACGTCGCCCAAGCGCAGGTCCGCCACGCGCCGCACCGCCGGCAGGGTCCACGGGTATCCGTCCGTCGGCGCGTCGTCGCCGAGGCGGACATCGGTCAGGTACGCCACCACAGTGTGGACGGTACAGCCGGCGCGTCGCACCCCGGCGCTACCGTGGACGGCCATGGCAACCACGTCCTCCGACCTGCCGGTCGTCCTGACCATCGCCGGCTCCGACTCCGGTGGTGGGGCCGGCATCCAGGCCGACCTGAAGACCTTCCAGGAACACGGCGTCTTCGGCACCTCCGTCATCGTCGCCCTGACCGCCCAGAACACCGTGGGCGTGCACGGGGTCCACGAGGTCCCCGCCGACTTCGTCACCGCCCAGCTCGACGCCGTCGCCTCCGACATGGACGTCCGTGCGACCAAGACGGGGATGCTGGCCAGCAGCGAGCTGGTCCACACCGTCGTCGACGGCATCCGCCGGCACGGCCTGACCAACGTCGTGGTCGACCCCGTCGCCGCCAGCAAGCACGGCGATGCGCTGCTGGCCCCCGAGGCGCTGGCGACCGTCCGCGACGTCCTGCTGCCCGTCGCCACGATCGTCACCCCCAACCTGGGCGAGGTGGCGCTGCTGACCGGCGTGGAGGTCACCGGCACCGACGACCTCGACAAGGCCGCCGAGGCGATGAAGGCGCTCGGGCCGCAGTGGGTGCTCATCAAGGGCGGGCACCTGCCCGACAACGCCGAGGCCGTCGACCTGCTGTTCGACGGCGAGCGGATGATCGAGATCGCCACGGCCCGCTCGGCGTCGACCGACACCCACGGCACCGGCTGCACCCTCTCCTCCGCGATCGCCGCCAACCTGGCGAAGGGCATGGACGTCCCGTCGGCGGTCCAGGTCGCCAAGGACTACATCACCGGCGCGATCAGCCACGGCCTGCGGATCGGGGCGGGCATCGGCCCGGTCGACCACGGCTGGCAGCGCCGCCCTGTGCCCGCCACCGACGTCGCGCAGGCGTAACGGCCCCACGAGCGCACGTGTCGCCCTCCCTGTCCCTCGACGACCCGGTCACCGACGTCCCGGGCGTCACCGCTCGCCTGGCAGGTGACCTGGCCGCCGACCCCTTCCGCATCGAGACGATCCGCGACCTGGTCTGGTACCTGCCCAGGCAGGGGGCCTACCGCGACCTCGGCGCCCTCGTGCCCATCGCCGAGCTCGAGATCGGCAAGCCGGCGACCGTCGTGGCCACGCTGGTCCGCTGGGACAAGGTCTTCCCGCAGAAGCGAGGCCGCGGCGGCAAGAAGCTGACGATCCAGAAGGCGACCCTCCGCGACGAGCAGCGCGGGACCATCACCGCGTCGTTCTTCAACCAGCCGTGGCTGCCCGGCAAGCACGCCGAGGGCAGCAGGGTGGCGATCTCCGGCACGGTGGAGAAATGGCGCACCGAGCTGCGGATCAAGGCCCCGAAGATGACGTCGCTGGACGACGACGTGGTGGCCAGCGACCTGGAGGAGAACCAGTTCGTCCCCGTGTACAAGGCCACCGAGAAGGTGTCCTCGCCACGCATCGCCCGGCTGGTCCAGCAGGCCCTCGAGCTGCTGCCGACGATATCCGACCACCTGCCCGATGACCTGCGCAGCCGACACGAGCTGGCACGCCTGGACTGGGCGCTGCGGACCATCCATTCCCCGCCGGACCAGGCCGACCTGGCGATCGCCCGCGAACGGCTGGTCTACGACGAGCTGCTCGTCCTGCAGCTGGTCCTCCAGCGACGCCGAATCGAGCTGGAGTCCGACGCCGTCGGCCTGATCCACCACCCCGTCGCCATGGGCGCGGTCGACGCGTTCCGGTCCTCGCTGCCGTTCGCCCCCACCCGCGACCAGGAGCAGGCGTTCGACGAGATCGACGCCGACCTCGCCGAGAGCGCCCCCATGCACCGGCTGCTCCAGGGCGACGTGGGGACCGGCAAGACGATCGTGGCCGCCCACGCCATGCTCCGTGCCGTCGACGCCGGACGGCAGGCCGTCCTGATGGCCCCGACCACCGTCCTGGCCGAGCAGCACCTCGTCACCTTCCAGGCGCTGATGGAGAAGGTGATGATCCCCGCGCTCGGCCGGCCACCCCGGGTGCACCTGCTGACCTCCGCGATGCCGAAGTCCTACCGGGCCCGCGTCATGTCCGACGTCGTGTCCGGCGACTGCGACCTCCTGATCGGCACCCACGCGATCCTCGAGGACAACGTGGCCTTCGCCGACCTCGGCGTGGTCGTCATCGACGAGCAGCATCGCTTCGGCGTCGAGCACCGGGCGGCCCTGGCCAGCAAGCGGCCCGACGGGGCCTCACCCGACGTGCTGGTCATGACCGCCACCCCGATCCCGCGGTCCCTGGCGCTGACCATCTACGGCGACCTCGACGTCACCGTCCTGCGCAACCGGCCGGGCGCGGACACCATCACCGTCCGCACGGAGGTGATCGAGTCCCACTCCGACCGGCGCGAGAAGCTGTATGCCTTCGTGCGCAGCGAGGTCGACGCCGGTCGCCGTGCCTACGTCGTCTGCCCGCTGATCGACCCCTCCGAAGCGCTGGAGAAGGTGACCTCGGCGGTGGAGATGCACGAGGAGCTGGCCGAGGGGCCGTTCAGGGGCTACGAGGTGGGGCTCATGCACGGCCGCATGTCGGCCGAGGACCGCGACGCGGTCATGAAGGCCTTCCGCGACGGCACCGTGCCGATCCTCGTCGCCACGACCGTCATCGAGGTCGGCGTCAGCGTCGACGAGGCGTCGGTGATGATCATCGAGGACGCTGACCGCTTCGGGATCTCCCAGCTGCACCAGCTGCGCGGCCGCCTGTACCGCGGCTACCCGACCAACTTCTGCGTGCTGTTCGCCGAGGATCCGACGGACAACCCGCGGCTGGCGGCGCTGGCCGCCAGCGACGACGGGTTCGAGCTGGCGGAGGAGGACCTCAAGCTGCGGCGCGAGGGCAAGCTGTTCGACACCGCCCAGACCGGTGAGGGGGACCTGCGCATCGCCTCGGTGGTCAGCGACGTCGACGTCGTGGCCCGCACGCGCGACGACGCCAGGGCGCTGCTCGAGGCCGACCCGGACCTCGACGCGCACCCGGCGCTGCTGGCCGAGGTCGGCCGCCGCTGGGACGCCGCCGACTTCGGGGTGCTCGAAGCGGGTTGACCGAACATCCTTCACTGGGTGATGCTGAACGCGCAGTTCGTGCCTCTTGGTGCCGATGGACCTCGCGGACAGACATTTCTCGCGTGATCGGTCGAACGACTGCGCGAAACGGGAGGGGCAGCACCGATGGTGACGCAGGACCGGACGACGAGGGCATCGAGCGACGCGGGGGCGCGGGCCGCTCGGCAGACGGGCAGATGGGCCGCACGGTGGGACGACGTGCCGATCACCGGCAAGGTCGCGGCGGTCGTCTCGATCCCCCTCGCCCTGCTGCTGCTGACCGCGCTCGTGCTGGTCTCGACCGCATCGGCCGCCCGGTCGCACGCGGCCATCGACGTCCAGTTCGCGGCCATGAGCGAAGGGGCCTATCACCTGTTCCTCGGGCTGGAGCAGGCCGAGGGCGCTGCCCACGAGATCGGCCACGGTCGAGCCGAGGGCGACATCGCCGCACGCGACGCGAGCCTCGACCGGGCCCGAGACGGCCTCCAGCGGTTGGGCACGATCGATCGCACGCTGACCGCACGCCTGAGCTTCCACGTCGTGCACGAGCTGGCCGAGCACGTGATCGCGTCGCTCGCCGCGGTCGAACCCTCGACTGACCTCGACGTCGACGAGCTGGACACCGGGCACGAGCACGACGTGGTCGCCGACGCCCTCCAGCAGCAGGTCGAGGCCAGCCTCGGTGACGGCTGGCAGCGGCTGGAGACGGCACGGGACGCCGCCGACCGGGACGCGCAAGTCCTCCGCTGGCTGGCCGTCGCGCTGCTGGTGGGCGTGGCCGGCGCGCTCCTGGCCGCCCGGTCCTTCGGCACACGGCTGGCGAACCGGATCGTCCGGCTGCAGGACGACGCCGCACGGCTGGCCGAAGAGACGGCGCTGGCCGCGCCGGAGGAGGACTGGCCCGACGACGAGCTCGGCCGCTGCGCCGGCGCCGTGCACCGGGCCAGCCGCCTGCTCGCCAAGCGGGCCCAGCAGGCCCAGGCGGCCTCGCGGGCCACGACCGCGTTCCTGGCCAACGTCAGCCACGAGATGCGCACCCCCATGAACGGGGTGCTCGGGATGACCGCACTCCTGGACGTCACCGACCTCGACGCCGAGCAGCAGCAGCACGTCGGGATCATCCGGTCCTCGGCCGAGTCGATGGTCGAGCTGCTCAACGAGCTGCTCGATGCGTCCAAGGTGCAGGCCGGCACGTTCGGCATCCGCGAGGAGGTGCACGATCCCGGCGAGGTCATCGGCGAGGCGGTCGGCCTGTTCGAGGGCATGGCCGCCGACAAGGGCACCGACCTGTCGGTACACCTCGAACCCGACCTCCCACGGCTCGTCCTCGGCGATCCCCAGCGCCTGCGACAGGTCGTGCTGAACCTCGTCGGCAACGCCGTCAAGTTCACCGAGGGTGGACGGGTACTCGTCTCGGCCGGCGTCAGGCCCGGCGAGCAGGGACGGACGATCTCCGTGGCGGTGTTCGACACCGGCGGAGGGATCCCCGCGGACATGGTCGACGTGATCTTCGACAGCTTCGTGCAGGTCCAGGACGACGACTCGTCCACGGTGGCGGGCACCGGCCTCGGCCTGTCGATCGCCAAGAAGCTGGTCGAGCGCATGGGCGGCACGATCGGGGTGCGCAGCAGCGTCGGCCACGGCAGCTGCTTCTGGTTCGTCCTGCCCTTCGGCGAGGTGGCCGACCAGCCGTCCCCACCCGTCCCCGACACCGTGGAGCCCGCTGTCGAGGTGTCCGCCACCCCGCTGCGGCTGCTCGTGGCCGACGACAACGAGATCAACCGGCGGGTCGCCCGTGGGCTCCTGGGGGCGCTCGGCCACGAGGTCCTGCTGGTCGGCGACGGGAGAGAGGCGGTCGAGGTGGTGCGCAACGTTCCCATCGACGCGGTCTTCATGGACGCCCAGATGCCGATCATGGACGGGGTGACGGCGACAGCCGCCATCCGCGCCCTGCCCGGCCCCGAGTCGGCCACCCCGATCATCGCCATGACCGCCAGCGCCCTCGACACCGACCGCGAGCGGTTCCTCGCCGCCGGCATGGACGACTGCGCCTTCAAGCCGCTCGTGTGGGACGACCTTCGTGCCGTCCTCGAGCGGGCCGTCATCAGCCACGTCCACGCCACCACCCCCGACGAACCCCACGACGACACCCACGAGGACCCCGTCGAGGACCCGCTCGACCAGCGCATCCTCCACGGGCTGGTCCTGCTGCACCGCTCCGGCCAGCGCCTCGACGAGCTGCTGGACGGCTTCGAGCTGCGCGCGAGGGAACGCCTGCGGGAGATCACGTCTGCGGCAGCCCGCGGCGACGCCCACACCGTGGCCCAGGCCGCGCACAGCCTCCGCGGCAGCAGCGGCAACCTCGCCGCTGGCCGGCTGGCCGCCACGGCCGAACGCGTCGAGCTGTCCGCCGAGGAGGGCGACCTCGACGTGGTCGAGTCGCTGACCCGGTCCATGCGTGAGGAGCTGGTGCTGGTCATGCACCTGCTGCGCGCGACGTTCGGGGTGCCGACCGGGGTCAGGTGATCCACCGGACGGGCGGTCGCCGTGACGGACGTGCGGCCGGCGCCTACGGTTGGCGTCCATGACCAGAGTCATCGCGGGCACCGCCGGCGGGCGGCCCCTCGCCGTCCCCGACGGACGGCGGACCCGCCCCACCGGCGACCGAGTGAAGGAAGCGTTGTTCTCCTCCCTCGGTGACCTGACCGACGCGGTCGTGCTGGACCTGTTCGCGGGCACCGGGGGCCTGGCCATCGAGTCGTTGTCCCGTGGCGCCGCCCGGGCGGTCCTCGTCGAGCAGGACCGGCGAGCCGTCGCCACCGTCCGCGCCAACCTCGAGGCGGCTGACGTCGCCGACCGAGCACGGGTGGTCGCCACCACGGCCGAACGGTTCGCCATCGACCCCAGCGGTGGGCCGTTCGACGTCGTGTTCGTCGACCCGCCCTACGCGATGGACATGGCCGACATCGCCGACACGCTCGAGGTCCTCGTCGACGGCGAGGCGTTGCGCCCGGGTGCCCGGGTGGTCATCGAACGCGACAAGCGCCGCCCCGAACCGCCGCCACGCCTCCTTTCCCATGATCGGGACCGGACGTACGGTGAGACCGTGCTGCGCTACTTCACCTACATCCCCGCGTCGACCCGACCCGCAGCCACTCCGGCGGCCGACGCGACCGACGAACCCCTTCGAGACGAGGTGTCCTCGTGACCGTCCGCGCCGTTTGCCCCGGGTCCTTCGACCCGGTGACCCACGGACACCTCGATGTGATCCGACGCGCCAGCGACACCTTCGACCACGTCACCGTCGCGTGCATGCGCAACGTGTCCAAGCGCGGTGGGCTCTTCGAGCTGGACGAGCGCCTGGAGATGCTGGAGGAGGTCACCGCCGACCTCCCCAACGTCGAGCTGGCCGTCTTCAAGGGCCTGCTCGTGGAGTTCGCCCGCGAGAACGGCATCAACGTCATCGTCAAGGGACTCCGGGCGGTCAGCGACTTCGAGTACGAGCTGCAGATGGCCCAGATGAACCGCTCGATCGGCCACATCGAGACGTTGTTCCTGTCGGCCAACCCCGACCACTCCTTCCTGTCCTCCTCCCTCGTCAAGGAGGTGGCCCGCTTCGGCGGTGACGTCAGCGCCTTCGTGCCCCCGGGTGTCGAGAAGCGCCTGCTGGCCAAGTACGCGGACGCCCAAGCGTCCTCCCACGACGAGTCCTGATCGGAGCCACGATGGACCTCGAGAACGCCCTCGCGCAGCTGGAGCACCAGCTCGCCGACGCACGGCCCGTGCCGCTGTCGGCGTCGGTCATGGTCAACAAGGACGAGCTGGAACGCGTCGCCCAGGCCATCCGTGCGGCCCTGCCCGAGGAGATCCGCCAGGCCCGCTGGGTGCTGAAGGAACGCGACACGATCCTGGCCCAGGCATCCCGAGACGCCGAGCAGATCGTCGAGGACGGCCGTCGCGAACGCGACCGGCTGGTCGCCGACACCGAGCTGGTCCGCGAGGCCCAGCGCGAGGCCCAGCGCATCGTGGACCGCGCGGGGGAGGAGGGGCGACGCATCCGCAACGAAGCCGAGGACTACGTCGATGCCAAGCTCGGCGACTTCGAGGTCGTCCTCCAGAAGACCCTGTCGACGGTCACCCGTGGCCGCGACCGGCTGCGCGGCCGACAGGCCTCCTCGGAGATCCGGTCCGGCGAGGACCCCACGCTGCCCGCCGGCCTGCCCGTCCAGCAGGGCCAGCCGTCCCCGCACGGGCCCGAGGACACGATCCCGCCCGGTGAGGCCACCCAGTGGCCCGGTGCCGAACGGGAACAGCCCGGCGACGACATGTCGCCGCGCACGGGTGGCGTGAAGTTCTTCGACCACGAGGAAACGCTCTAGGCGGGACACCCCTGAAGGGACACGCCGGGCCGGTGGCCAGCGCCGCCGGCGTGCGCTACGCTTTCTGACCCTGCGCGATTCCCGCGCACGTCAGCGTGCCTGCATCCCGACCCGGTCCGGGCGGATGCCACGCCCCCGATCCAGAAGGATTCACGACCGCGGCCTGCCGCCACGGCCATCTCCCATGACCAACGACCCGACCGAGCTGGCGTCGACGAAGATCGACGTCGCCGAGCTGCTCGACACACCCGGCGCCACGCGCGAGGTGGAGCTGGACCTGCCCGTTCCCGAGGGGTTCGAGGTGCCGCTCACCGCGTTCGGTGACGAGGTCCGCGTCGACGGCGTGCTGGAGTCCCTGGTCGACGGGGTGCTGCTGCGCGGCACCGTGGAGATCGACGTCGACCAGCAGTGCGCGATGTGCCTGGAGCCCATCGACCGGCACCCGTCCACCGCCGACGTCGCCGAGCTGTTCTCCGACCCGGCGACCGCCGAGGATCCCGAGGACGTCGAGGTCGGCTACACCATCCGCGGCGGCGTCATCGACATCGACACGCTGATCCGCGACGCGCTGGCCGCCGACATCGACACGGCGCCGCACTGCCGTCCCGACTGCAAGGGCCTGTGCCCCACCTGCGGCATCAACCGCAACGAGGCCACCTGCGACTGCCACGACACGGTCGTCGACGACCGCTGGTCGGCGCTGGCCGACCTCGACCTCGACAGCTGACCCCCCAACTCTCCCGACCGACCAACCATCCCGAGGAGCTCTGCCATGGCAGTCCCGAAGCGCAAGAAGTCCCGCAGCACCACCCGCCACCGCAAGGCGCAGTGGATGAAGACCGCCGCCCCCACCGTCACCAAGTGCGGCCAGTGCGGCAGCGACACCCGTCCCCACACCGCCTGCTCGACCTGCGGCACGTACCGCGGCCGCCAGGTCGTCGAGCCGAAGCTGTAGGCGTTGCCCATCCGCGTACGCGGATGACCCCATGACGATCCCCGCCGGGGCCGTCGTCGTGGACGCCATGGGTGGCGACCACGCCCCCTCGGCTGCGCTGGACGGTGCCGCCGTCGCCGCAGGGCGAGGGGTCGATGTCGTGCTGTGCGGCGACGCGTCGCTGCGCGACCGCACCGACCTGCCCGTCGTCGTGTCCGACGGCGTCGTCGCCATGGACGAGGACGCCGCCCTCGGGCTGCGTCGCGTCCCCGACGCCTCGATCCGGGTGGCGGCCCGCACCGTGGCCGCCGTTCCCGGCAGCGTGCTGCTGTCGGCGGGGTCGACCGGCGCGACCGTCGGTGCTGCCCTGCTCGAGCTCGGGCGCTGCGACGGGGTCCGCCGGCCGGTCGTCGCGGCCCGCGTACCGCTGCCCGCCGGCGGGATTGTCGTCCTGCTGGACGCCGGCGCCGACCCCGACCCGCAGCCGGATGCCTACCCGACGATGGCGCGCCTCGGGGTCGAGCACGCCCGCGCCCACGGGGTCGCACAGCCCCGGGTGGGGCTGCTGAACATGGGTGTCGAACCGGGCAAGGGCACCCGCCGGACGATCGAGGCCGAGGGCCTGCTGGCCGACACCGACGGGTTCGTCGGCAACGTCGAGCCCGGCGACGTCCTCGACGGCGCCGTCGACGTCGTCGTCTGCGACGGCTTCACCGGCAACCTCGTGCTGAAGACGATCGAGGGGCTGTCGGCTCGGCTCGCCGACGGCGTCGGGGCCCGCGTACCCCACGATCGTGCCGCCCAACTGCTCGGCGTTCGGGGTACGGTGCTGGTCATGCACGGTGCTGCGACCGGCGAGGACTTCGCCGAGGCGGTCTCCCTGGCCGCCGAGCGCGCAGCGGCCGGTACCGGAACCGCTGCGGCCCCCGCCGCACGGACCACGGACCCCGTCGACACCGACGCTGACACACGACCATGACAGGTGACGAGATCTACAGCCTCCTCGCTCCGCGGCTCCAGGCGGTGCTGGCCCTCGATGCGCCGCCGGCACCGACCGCCCGGTTCGACGAGGACCTGCACGCCGACTCCCTGGACCTGGTGGAGGTCGTCGAGGGGGTCGAGCAGGACCTGGCCGCCGCCGGGGTGGACGTGCGCCTGCCGGAGGACGACCTGCGCTCCCTCGGCACCGTCCGCGACGCCGCCGAGGCCTTCGCCGCGCTGACCCAGCATCCCACCTCGACTGCGACACGGAAGGAGCCGACGTGAAGACCGACCAGACCAACCCCGACGACGGCGCCGCCGTATCCGTCGAACCCGACACCGACGACCGGCCGGAGGCCGAGATCGCGCTGGAGGAGGCGCTGGGCTACCGGTTCGTCGACCGCGGGCTGCTGCACAAGGCGCTCAGCCACCGCAGCTATGCCTTCGAAGCCGGGGGGCTGGCCGACAACGAACGGCTGGAGTTCCTCGGCGATGCGGTGCTCGGCGTGATCGTGACCCACGAGATCTTCACCCGGCTGCCGAACTCCGCGGAGGGTCGGCTGGCCAAGGTGCGGTCGGCCGCCGTCAACACCCTCAGCCTGGCCGACCTCGCCCGCGGCATCGGCATCGGCGAGGCCGTCCGCCTGGGCGTCGGCGAGGAGCAGTCCGGCGGGCGCGACAAGGACTCGATCCTGGCCAACACCATGGAAGCCGTGATCGGCGCGGTGTACCTGGACTCCGGCATCGAGGCGGCCACGACCGTCGTGCTGGACCTCACCCGTGACCTGCTCGACGACATCATCGATCGTCGTGAGTCCCTGGACTTCAAGACCTCCCTGCAGGAGCTGACCGCCGGCGAGCTGTCGACGCTTCCCAGCTACGAGCTCAGCGACGTCGGGCCAGACCACGCCAAGACGTTCACGGCGGTCGTGCGGGTGGCCGGCGAGGAGCTCGGGCGCGGCGAGGGCCGCAGCAAGAAGGAAGCCGAGCAGAACGCCGCCGCCGAGGCCTACAGCCTGCTCAGGACCAGATTCACCAACCGACAGAAGGACAGTCAGTGACCCAGTTGCCCGAGGTCGAAGTCATCAAGCGTGAGCTGGAGAAGGAGCTCGTCGGCAAGAAGATCAAGGAGGTCTGGCTGTCGCCGGCCGAGCTGGTCAAGCGGCACGGCACGATCAAGGACTTCTCCGCCAGCCTGGTCGACAACAAGATCACGTCGGTGGACCGCAAGGGCATGTGCCTGCTGTTCGAGCTGGACAACGACACGACGCTGGTGGTCATCCCCGGCAGCCGTGCGCGCATGACCAAGGAGACGGCCAAGGAAGCCCGCGGCGACGCCACCCGGATGGTGCTGACGTGGACCACCGGTGGGTCGGTGCACTACCACGACCTGGAGGCCGACGGTGACCTGTTCGTCGTCGACACCGACACCGTCGACGACCTGGACGACCTCGCCAAGCTGGGCATGGACCCGCTGGCCGAGCCCATCCCCTGGCCGGTGTTCTCCTCCGCGCTGACCGACCGCAAGGACCTGCTGAAGGCCGTCATGGTCGACGACAGCTTCGTGGTGGGCCTCGGCAACATCTACTCCGACGAGATCCTCTTCGAGGCCGGCCTGGCCCCGGCCCGCAACTCCGCGACCCTGTCCAGCCAGGAGGTGCGCCGGCTGCACCGGGCGATCCTCGAGGTCATCTACGAGGCCATCAAGCAGGGCGGCACCGACAAGGCACCCAGCGAGACCGACAAGGGCTTCCTGCCCTACGAGGAGGTCGACCACCTCAAGATCTACGCCCGCGAGGGCCAGGCCGACGCCCGGTCCCGCGCCACCATCGAGTACGGCAAGATCAAGAAGGGCCTGTACGCCTACCACTCGCCCCGCACCCAGACCTGAGCAGGGGAGGGGGCGTCGCTGCTGGACCGGTCAGCGGAGGTCCAGCAGCAGGGCCAGGCCGACGACGCCGAGCCAGGCGCACAGGGCCAGCCCGAAGCGGTTCATCGGCGGGGTGTCGGGATCGACGTGGCGGGCCATGCGGTGCTGGGCCTGCCACCAGCCGAGGACCGCGCCACCGCCCACGGCGGCGACCATGACGAACGGGCCGTTGGTGCCGGTGATGTTGCGCACCCCGACGGCGATCATCAGCCCGACCCACATGTAGGCCACGAACCACAGGTAGCCGGCGAGCGTGGCCCAGCCCTTCCGGGCCGGACGGCTGACCTGCTTGACGGTGTCGCCGTGGCGGTTCCACCAGCGGCCGGTGGCCCGACCGAGCTGTCGGCTGACCGGCACCTCGGGGGCGGGACGATCGGTCACGCGCCGCCGCCGAGGCGCGGGCTGGTGCTGGCGATGTGGTCGATGGCCTTGCGCAGGGCGGAGTTGAACTCCGTGGCCATGGCGGCCGAGACGTCGTGGTCGCCCTCGACCTCGACCACCAGCGGGTCGTTCAGCAGGTCGATCAGCTGCAGCTGTGCGCTCGGTGGGACCAGGCGGTCGCGGGTGGTGACGACGACCGCCGAGGGCACGTCGATGCCGGTGATCCAGCCGCGGGAGTCGAAGCGGGACAGCTCGCGTCCGGCCTCGGCGAGGTCCTCGATCTCGCCGCGCTGCAGCTCGCCGACCACCCAGGGGAGGAGGGGCGACAGCTCGGTGATCCCCGGCGCGGCGCGGCGCAGCAGGTTGGGGCCGACGGCGTCCTGGGCCTGGGTCAGCAGGACCCGCTCGATCCACGTCCGGGGGAGGAGCCGCTGGCCCAGCTGGTACAGCGTGATGAACCGCCAGCCGAGCGCGGTGACGGTGGAGAAGTTGAAGTGGGCGGCCGTGGCGCACAGCACGATGCCGGCAACGACGTCGGGGTGGCGCTGCCACAGCAGCTGGGTCAGCGGGCCGCCCATGGAGTAGCCCACGATGATGGCCGGGCCGGTGCCCTCCGCACGGAGCAGGGCGGCGATGTCGTCGGCCACGTCGGCCAGGCGGAACGGCATGCTGTGGCGCGCGCCGCGCCCGTGGCCCCGGTGGTCGGGGGCGATCACGCGCCCCACCTCCTCCAGCGGACCGTAGGTGGTGAACCAGTTGAGGTCCGCGGAGACGACCCAGCCGTGCAGCAGCACGATCGGCGGCTTGTCGGCGGGGCCCGGCTGGTCGCGGAAGAAGATCTCGCCGTGCCCGTCGAGGGAGACGGTGCGCGACGGCGGCAGCCCGCTGGGCGGCTTGGCGACGCCGAGGGAGGTGTCGTCGGGACGGGAACGACCCGTGACCCATGCGGTGGCGGCGGTGACGGCCGCGGCGCCGCCGGCCGCGGTCAGGATCCAGCTGGTGCGACTCATGTCGTCCCGAAGGGTAGGACCCCTGTACGATCGACGCTGCGAGACCCCGAAACCCCCTTGTTTCGGCGGCGTTTCGCGTCGTACACTCCCGGAGGGACGGCTGCTGCGCACGTTGGGTGTGGCGTGGTGTCCCCGCGGTGCCACTCACTGTCAGGCGCCCATCGCCCGTCGTGCCGGGTCACTCGCACGCAACTCGAAGACCTCTTTCTAGGAGAACGCATGAAGGCGCTCGTCGGATCCTGGGACGCCGCTCCCCACAAGCTGCTCGCGGAGATCACCGCGCTGCGCAGCAAGGTTGCCCAGCTGAAGGCCGAGAACGAGGGCCTGCAGGCCGAGAACGCCATGCTGCGCGGCCTCGTCGACGCCGACGACCGCGCGGGCGTCGAGATGGTCGCCGAGGACCTGGCGACCGCCTCCGCCTAGCAGCCCCACGACGCGAGCCTCTGCCGGTCCCGGCAGGGGCTCTTGTTGTGTTCCCGTCGGCCGACCGGCGGACCAGCTACCGCAATGTCCCTCCGATCGCACCGGCCACCCGGCCGTCCGGCCTGATCCGGGCGTCCGTCCGCGGCCGTTAACCTTCACTCGACCGTGTACCTCAAGTCTCTCGCCCTGCGTGGCTTCAAGTCCTTCGCCGACTCGACTCGGCTGGACTTCGAGCCCGGCATCACCGTGATCGTCGGACCCAACGGGTCGGGCAAGTCCAACATCGTGGACGCCCTGACCTGGTCGATGGGCACCCGGTCCGCCAAGGACCTGCGCGGCGGGTCGATGTCGGACGTCATCTTCGCCGGTGCCGGCAGCCGCAAGGCCATGGGCCGTGCGTCGGTGGAGATCACCATCGACAACTCCGACGACAGCCTGCCCATCGAGTTCACCGAGGTCACCGTCGGCCGGGCGATGTTCGCCACCGGCGAGAACGCCTACACCATCAACGACGTCGAGTGCCGTCAGCTGGACGTCGCCGAGCTGCTGTCCGACACGGGGCTGGGCCGCGAGACCCACACCATCGTCGGCCAGGGCCGCATCGACGCGGTCCTGAACGCCCGCCCCGAGGAACGCCGCGCGTTCATCGAGGAAGCGGCCGGCATCCTCAAGCACCGCCGTCGCAAGGAGCGGGCGCTGCGCAAGCTCGGGCAGATGGAGGGCCACCTCGAGCGCCTGGTCGACCTGCTCAGCGAGATGCGCCGCCAGCTTCGGCCCCTGGAACGCCAGGCCGAGGCCGCCGCCAAGCACCGGAACCTGTCGGACCAGCTGCACGCCATCCGCACCGACCGTGGGCTTCGTGACCTCGCCCGCCTGCTGGACCGCTGGTCGACCGAGCAGGCCAGCCGCTCCGCGTCCGACCAGCGGCTGCGCGAGCTGGAGGAGACCAACGCTGCCCTCAAGCGGGACGAGCAGGCCATCGCCCAGGGCCTGTCGGAGCTGACCCCCGCCGTCCGCCTGGCCACCGAGACCCAGTTCGCCCTCGCCAACCTCGTCGAGCGGTCCAGCGGCATCGTCGAGCGCATCGTCGAGCGACGCAACGGCCTCGCCGAGGCAGCCGAGGAACCCGTCGCCGGACGCGACCCCGAGGAGCTGCGCGGCGAGGCCCAGCGCGACCGCGGGCACCTGGCCGAGGTCGCCGAACGGGTCACCACCACCTCCGGCCTGCTGGAACGCGCACGCCAGAACACCCGGCATGCCGAGCAGGCCCGCCGCGCCCACGAGCAGGCTGCTGCCGCCGAGGCACGCCGCCGGGTCGAGGCCCGCGAACGGCAGATCCGCTGGGAGGGCGAGGTCGGCCAGCTGCGCAGCTCGCTGGCCCAGGCGTCGGGGGAGGAGGGCCGGCTGAGCATCCAGCTGCAGGCCCAGCAGGACCGCTCCGACGAGCTCGAGGCCGACGTCACCGCCGTCCAGAACGAGATCCAGCGCCTCGACGCGGCCGTGCCGGACCTGTCGGACCACCTCAGGACCATGGAGGAGCGGCGGGCGCGCGCCCAGAAGGCCGCCAGCGGCGCCGCCAAGGAGGAACGCGAGCTCGAACGCCGACGGGCCAGCCTCGAGGCACGCGCCGACGCGTTGTTCGCCGCCTCCGCCGAACCAAGCGAGGGCGCCGCCGTCCTGGCAGAAGCCGCAGAGACGGGACAGGTCGACGGGGTCCTCGGCCCCCTGGCGGCGCTGCTGCAGGTCGCCGACGGCCATGCCGTCGCCGTGTCCGCGGCGCTCGGTCCGCTCGCCGACGCCCTGGTCGTGGCCGGCCGTTCGGCTGCCGAGTCGGCGCTGGGCTTCGTCGCCGCCCGCGAGGCCGGACGGACCCTGCTGCTGGTCGCCGGCGCGCCGCACAACGAACCGGCCGACCAGCCGTCGCTTGACGCCATCGGCGCACGTCCGCTGGCCCCCATGGTCGACGGCGAACCGGGCATCCGCGCGGCCGCCCGCCGGGCGCTGGCCGGCGTCTACGTGTGCGACGACCTCGACACCGCGCTGCGGCTGGCCGACACCAAGCCCGAGCTGGTCTTCGTCACCACCGACGGGCAGATCGCCGGAGCCCGCGGACACGCTGGCGGGGGGGCGGTCGCCCACACGGCCGTGCTGTCGCGGGCCGCGGCGGAGGAAGCCAAGCAGCAGGCCGACGCCGTCGCGGCTGAGCTGCGGATCGTGCATCGCAAGGTCGGCGATGCCGATCGCGAGCTGGAGGAGGTCCGCCAGCAGCTGGAGACCGCCCAGGCGCAGATGCAGGAGTCCGACGCGCAGATCACGTCGGCTGCCGAACGGCTCGGACGGCTGAACAAGGAGCTGTTCCGCTGCCACCGCGAGCGTGATCAGGTCCAGAAGCAGCACGACCAGCTGGTCGCCCAGACCAAGGCCCGTCAGGAGAAGCTGGACGAGCTGGAGGCACGCGGCCCCGAGCCGTACGTGCCCGACCCCCGGTTCGCCGACGACGAGGGCGGCGGTGACGTCGAGGCCGAACGGCTCGACGATGCCCTGACCGAAGCCCGTGAGGCCGAGGTCCAGGCTCGCCTGGCGCACTCCACCGCCGAGCAGGAAGCCGGTGAGCTCCGTCGGCGGATCGCCGCGCTGGAGCAGGAAGCCCAGCGGGTCGAGGCGCAGCTGGCCGAACGCGAACGGCGGCAGAAGGCCCGGCTGGCAGCCATCGCCCGCTGTGACGAGCTGGAGCACGTGGCCCGCGCGGCGCTGGCCCGTGCCGAGGCGTCCCGCGTGGAGGCCGCGGCCGAGCGGGACCGCTTGGAGGAGGCACGCGCCGAGCAGCAGCGTCGCCTGGGTGTGGCCCGGTCCAAGCTGGCCGAGCTGGCGCAGCAGCTGGAGTCGCTACGCGACAGCCGCCACCGCGAGGACCTGATCCGCCAGGAGCTGTCCATGCAGCTCGACGGAGTGCGGTCACGACTCCGCGAGATCGGCATCGAGGACGGCGAGGCGGCCCTGAAGGAACGCACCGCCGACCCCGAGGACGACCTGCTGGCGGGTGGCGAGGAGCGTGACGCCGAGCTCGCCGAGGCCGAGGACGACCTGGCCCGCAAGATCGGCCTGCTCGGGACGGTCAACCCGCTGGCGCTGGAGGAGTTCCACGCGCTGCAGGAACGTCACGAGTTCATGACCGGCCAGCTGGAGGACCTGCGCACGTCCAAGAAGGACCTCATGCGGGTCGTGGAGGCCGTGGACGACCGTATCCGCGAGGTCTTCGCCGCCGCGTTCCAGGACGTGGCCGGTCACTTCGAGCACATCTTCCCCAAGCTGTTCCCGGGCGGGCAGGGCAAGCTGATCCTGACCGACCCCGACGACATGCTGACCACCGGCGTGGAGGTCGAGGCACGTCCGCCGGGCAAGAAGGTCAAGCGCCTGTCGCTGCTGTCCGGTGGCGAGCGCTCTCTGACCGCCCTGGCCGTCCTGTTCGCGATCTTCGCCGCCCGACCCTCGCCGTTCTACGTGCTGGACGAGGTCGAGGCAGCCCTGGACGACGCCAACCTCGGCCGGTTCCTCAGCGTGGTCGAGGAGTTCCGGGGCTTCAGCCAGTGGATCATCGTCAGCCACCAGCGGCGGACGATGGAGATCGCCGACACGATCTACGGCGTGTCGATGGGGTCGGCAGGTGTCTCGCGGGTCGTCAGCCGCAAGCTGGACCAGTCGGGCCTCGCCCGGTCCAGTCCCGTCGAGGCGTCGTGAACACGCCTCACGGGCCACCCGTGACGCGACGATGACAGGGCGTTGACGCTGCCCTGACCGGAGCGGATACTCCGCCGATGAACGTCGCATCCTCACGCGACGTTGCGGGGGTCGTGGTCGCGGCTGTGTGTCTAGCCGTGCTTGGGGTACCTGCACCGTCGTCATCCCAGCCGTCCGACACGATCTCGGTCATCAAGGCCGAGACCCCACCGTCCAACGTCGACATCGCCGTGGCCCTCAGCCAGGTCACCACCTTCGACGCCCTCGACACCGTCCTCATCGGGCGGGACGACAACTTCGCCGACGCCCTTGCCTCCGGCGTCCTGCAGTCCCGCTCGCCGCTGCTCCTCGTGCCCTCCGCCGGCCCCGTCCCAGACGAGGTCGTGGAGGAGATCGAGCGGCTCGCGCCCTCCCGTGCGGTGGTCCTGGGCGGCGAGGCCGCCGTCCAGCCCGCCGTCGAGCAGCAGCTGCGTGACATGGGGCTCGACGTCGAGCGACGGGCCGGCGGGTCGCGGTTCGACACCGCCATCACCATCGCCCGGACCGACGCCGGCGCTGCCGACACCGCCATCCTGGCTCGTGCATTTCCCTCCGAGGGCTCGACCGACCCCACCCAGGGCTTCGCCGACTCCATCGCCGCCGGCGGCATGTCGGCGGAGATGGGCTGGCCGGTGCTGCTGACCCAGTCCGACACCCTCACCGAGGCCACCCGCACCTACCTGACCGAGGCCGGCATCCAGCAGGTCGAGATCATGGGCGGCACCGCGGCCATCGCCGCCGCCGTCGAGCAGCAGATCCGCGACATGGGCATCACCACCGAACGCCTCGCCGGCAACAGCCGGGCCGAGACCGCCCTCGCCGTCGCCGACAAGCTCGGCGCCCCGACCGCAGCGGACGCCGACCACGTCGTGGTCGTGCAGGGCCAGACCGCCGACGCCTGGGCCGGCGGGTTCGCCGCAGCGGCCCACGCCGCCTCGCTGGACGCCCCCATCGTGCTGGCCACCGGCGACACCCTGCCGCCGGCCACCCTCGACTGGCTGCGCGACGGCGTCACCGACCCGACGTACGCCGAATCCGGCTACGCCGTCGTCCCCGGCGACGGGGGACCGGTCCTCACCTGTGTCGTCGTCCCCTCGCTCTGCGAAGAGGCCCGCGTCACCCTCGGCCTGCCACCCGACACCGGAGCAGCCGGACCGCTGGAGCTGCTGAGCACCGACGCCGACGGGACGGCCACCGGCGGGTTCGCGCCGGCCGTCTCCGGCGACGGCACCGTCGTGGCCTTCGTCAGCGACGGCCCCGTCGCAGGCCTCGCCGACCCCACCGAGGAGCGGTACCACGCCTACCTCGTGACCCCCGATGGCACGGAGATGCTGGACACCACCCCGTCGGGTCAGCCGGCCAGCGGTGATTCCTCGAGCGTGCACGTGTCCGGCAACGGGCAGGTCGTGGCGTTCACCAGCGAAGACCCGACCCTCGCCGGGCAGGACGTCGACGCTTCACGCACCGCCTACGTGCGCGACCTGGCAACGGGCAGCACCCGGGCGGTCTCATTCGACATCGAGGGCACTCCAGGCAACTACGTGGACCACCCCTCCCTCGACGAGGACGGGTCGGTGGTCACCTACGTCTCCCAGGGGTCTGTCGGCCGCCCGACATCCTGCTCGTGCTACTGGTACTGGTGGCACGACCTCGACAGCGGGGAGATCGGCTACGTCGCCACTCCCGACGGCGAGCCGGTCGAGGCGGAGGGCAGCCACCGGCCGATGCTGTCCGGCGACGGGCGCTGGATAGCCTTCATGACCAGCGCGTCGCTGCTGCCGCTGGACACCAACACCGCCACCGACGCCTACGTGTTGGACCGCACCACCGGCACGCTGGAGCTGGTCTCGGTCACCCCTGACGGCACCGCCAGCACGGCGACGGAGTTCAACCTGCCTGACGAGATCGGCATCAGCCACGACGGCCGGTTCGTGGCCTTCGCCCACGAGGGGGCAGACCTCGTGAACCCGCCGGCGACGCTGCCGGACCAGGTGTACCTCCGCGACCGCACCGCCGGGACGACCACGCTGGTCAGCCCCGGCGGGGAGGGACAGGGCACCCGCCTGTCGGCCAACCCCCAGGTCTCGCCCAACGGCGAGTGGGTCGTCTTCGCCAGCTTCCGGACCCTCTCGGGCGACGGGGCAGGGTGCGGGGTGTACCGCTGGTCCGTCGCCGAGGGGACCCTCGACCGCATCGACGTCGACCCCGTCGAGCACGCCAACAACTGTCCGTTTCGCTCCGACGTCGCCAACGACGGCACTGTGGTGCTGGACCACCTGGCCACCCTGCACGCCGGCGACGACACCCACCAGTTCGTCTACGGCGGATGGGACGTGTACCGCTCCGGCCCCGGCTGACCCGTCAGCAGATCAGACGTCGTCGTAGAACAGGCTGGCGACAGCGTGGGTTCGGGCACGGATCGTGTCGGCCTCGTCGTCATCCAGCCGTGCGCGCCACGTGTCCACCGTTGCCGAGCTCTGCCTGACCACGGTGCGGAACTCGGCCGGCGCGATGTCCTTGGACGGCGCCCGCACGTTGTCGCGCTCCACCGCCCGGACGACCTCCGGCGTCCAGTCCAGGCCCAGCCGCTCGTAGACGGGCGGGAGGGTCTCCAGCGGATCGGCGGCCATCTCCTCGTGCCGCAGGAACAGCCAGTCGGGATGGTCGGCCCGGAAGCGGTCGGCCATCGTGTAGATGCCGTTGTAGATCGTGATCGCCTGGTCGAAGATGGGCAGGTCCGTGGCCGCCGCCCGCGCGACCTCGTCGGCCACGCCCCCCAGCAGGCCCATCAGCCGCTCGTCGGTGGCCCAGACGGTGAAGTCGAACCCCCACCCCAGCCGGGTGATGCTGCTCACGTAGGCCTCCGGGCGGCGGACCATGAACACCACCGGCCCGCCCGTCGCCTCGTGCACGGCCGGGGCCAGCAGGCAGGCGGTGGGATCCTTGATCAGCACCCGTCGCCGTCGTCGCGCGACGGCCCGGCCGACCTCCCTGACCGCCATGCCGAACGGCTTCCATGCCGTCACGTCGCGCCGCCAACCCGCCGGGTTCGGGACCCGCCCGGCCAGCAGTCGGTCCAGCGCCGCTTGCTGCACCGCTTCCAGCGTCGTCGCGTGGGTGAAGTGGGCGCGCGTGGGGATGCGGCCGACGGCCGGGTCCAACGACGGGCTGAACGGCTCGTGGACGTACGCCACATCAGCCGCCAGCGACAGGACGTTGCCCATCCACGTCGTCCCCGACCGGTTCGCGCCGGTCACGAATATCGGAGGGCCCGCCATCTCGTCTCCTCGCCCGCGGGCCACCTCGGCGCCCGCTCGAACGACGTTCTCACGATCCGGGGGACGGGGTCAACCACGGGCACGAGTCACCCGGCCGACAGCGGCGATGTCGGCGTCCGGCGGTAGCCTGCGACTCGCCATGGAACTCATCATCATCCTTGCCGTCGTCGCCGTCCTGACCCTCGTGGTGGTCGGCGGCCTGTTCGTCGGTCGCCGCGGTGGCGGAACCGCCACCCTCCCCCCGAGGACCGGGACCGACAGCGAGGCCCCGACCCTCTCGCCGACGCCGACCGAGGACGCGATCGACCCGGCGGCGACCCCGGCGGTCGAGACACCCGACCCGGACCTCGACGTCGACCCCTACCCGGGCGGCCCGAACCTGCTGACCGAGGACGAGCCCGACGTCGTCGTCGAGGCGCCGCTCAGCCTCGTCCAGCGGTTCCGCCAGCAGCTGACCCGTGCCTCCTCGGCCCTGGGCAGCAACCTCCGTGGCATCTTCTCCAGCGGCCTCACCGAGGAGGCGTGGGAGGAGCTCGAGGAGTCCCTCATCGCCGCCGACGTCGGCGTCGACGCCACCCTCGAGCTGGTCGAGGGCCTGCGCGCGCGGGTCAAGGAGCAGGGCATCACCGACGGCGAGGGTGCGCTCGCGCTCCTCAAGGAAGTCCTCCGCCTCGAGCTCGGCACCGCCGACCGGACCATGGCCCGCCGACCCGACGGCACCACCGTGTGGCTGTTCACCGGCGTCAACGGCACCGGCAAGACCACCTCCATCGGCAAGCTCGCCAAGCGCCACGTCGACGCCGGCGAGAAGGTCGTCCTGGCCGCCGCCGACACCTTCCGTGCCGCCGCGTCGGAGCAGCTGGAGATCTGGGGCGAACGCTCCGGTGCCCGCGTGATCCGTCAGGACGAGGGAGCCGACCCGGCCGCCGTCGCCTTCGACGGCTGGAAGGCCGCCAGCGCCGCGAACGCCGACCTGCTGATGATCGACACCGCCGGCCGCCTGCAGAACAAGAAGGAGCTGATGGCCGAGCTGACCAAGGTCAAGAAGGTCGTCGTCCGCGAGGCCGAGCACCTCGACGAGGTCCTGCTGGTCATCGACGCCACCACCGGCCAGAACGGGCTGTCGCAGGCCAAGGCGTTCACCGAGGCCGTCGACGTCACCGGTGTGGTCCTCACCAAGCTCGACGGCACCGCCAAGGGCGGCATCGTCATCGCCATCCAGCGAGCCCTCGGCCTTCCCGTCAAGCTCGTCGGCCTCGGCGAGGGCATCGACGACCTGGCCGAGTTCGACCCCGACGCGTTCATCGACGCGCTCTTCGCGGAGGTCGTGCAGGAGGTCGAGCTCGAGGACTTCGACGCCGAGCTCGCCGACCTCATCGCCGACCAGCAGGACGACCAACGCGACGGGGACGCCTGAGCCCGCTCAGATCCTGAGCAACATCAGCAGGACGCCCAGCTGTCGCGGTGTTCGTCGAACCGGTTGATGGTGTCCCAGTTGTTGTACCGGTAGACCGGGACGCCTCGACGTTCGAGGCACACGAAGGTGTCACCGTCCGGCACCCAGTGCCGCTCGCCGGTCTGGTCAACGTAGAACGAGGTCTGGTCGGGCCCGACCAGCAGCGCCAAGCAGACCTGGTGCCCACCCTCGGGGATGGCATCGACCTGGTCCTGGGTCACGTTGTTGATCAGCGGGCGTCCCCGCAGCAGGGAAAGGCAGTTGTAGGTGCCGCCGTTGGGGATCCAGTGTCGGACCGAGCTGCCGTCGACGTAGTACGACGTCCCGTCGGGTCGGCGGATGATGTGGTCGCGTGCCTCGGTGACGGTGCAGGT